>CAZASO010000052.1:0-11354 GCA_964487825.1 uncultured Gammaproteobacteria bacterium | reverse complement strand
TCTTGGTGTCAACAAGCTTCATGATGTTTTGGGCTGCTCTGGTTTTGGACATCAGCGGATAACTTTGACTAAAAGAATCAGAAATAATGGTCATCTCTATCTCATCAGAAGAGAGAGTTTTTACTGGATTTGCGATTATGAAATCTAGTTTTTTGGAGATAAGTTTTTGCCTAGCATTAGATTCCAAATCCTCAGACTCCAAAGCAAAACCTATAATCTTCTGATGCGCTTGTTTGCGTGAAGCCAGCTCAGCGACTATATCTGGGGTCTTCAGCAAATCTAAAACAAGATTATTGGTTGTAGTAGATTTTTTGTGTTTAGTAGGGCTAGGATTAGCTAGAGTAAAATCAGCAACAGCAGCAGCCATAAAACAAATATCTAAGCTGGGAAGCTCATGGAGACAGGCTTCCAGCATCTCCCTAGCACTCTCCACTTGGATAACTCTCAGCCTAGAAGCAAGATCTGGACTGACTTCTACTGTAGTTATTACTGTAACTTCAGCAGAGACTTCAAGAGCAGCTCTAGCCAAAGCCTCACCCATACGCCCAGAACTACGATTAGTGATATGCCTAACAGGATCTATAGCCTCTCTAGTAGCACCCATAGTAATTAGTATCTTGGGACCTTGTTTTGGGGAGCTTTGTGCCGACTGATTGGCAGCAAGTCTATTAGTAACAGCAGCGACAATCCTCTCCAAATCAGCTAAGCGACCCTCTCCCGTGTAACCACAAGCCAATAAACCATAATCTGGGTCTATAAACTCATAGCCAATAGATTTGAGGTAGCTAATATTACGAAGCACCGTAGGATGCTGCCACATCTTAGTATTCATAGCTGGAGCTATAAGTATAGGAGCCCTAGTTACAAGGCACAAATCTAAAAGCAAATTATCGCTGATCCCATTAGCCAGCTTAGCGATGGTATTTGCTGTGGCTGGAGCTATCAGCACCAAATCCGCTCGGTCAGCGAGTTCTATATGATCTATGTGCCCGAGATTATTGTCGTATTGTTTTTGATAGACCTTATTCTGAGTCATAACTTCCAGACTCAATGGGGCAACGAAATTACTAGCGTTATCAGTAAGAACTGGATGCACACTAGCACCTAGCTTACTTAATTGAGAAGCCAACTCTACAGATTTGTAAGCAGCTATGCCAGCACAAACCCCTAAAATGATATGTCGGTTTTGAAGAGACATTAGCTGTCAACAGAAAGACGAGTTTCGTAGATAACTTGGATAGCTTCGAAAACTGGAGTAGGTGGATCTACTTCTTCGCGAGTATCAAATTTAATGCGTTTGGCTACGCCAGCTATATCTTTGGTGAGAGCATAAACATTACCAGAAAGATCACTAAGATCACTAAGTTGCTCATGAGAATCATACATCTTGGACATAAAGAAAGAATTTTAGCACATCTCAGCGCAGCCTTAAATACTAATGTCATCCAAAAGGGCTTTTGCTTCTAGGTCTATAAGCTGGTCTACTTTGGTCAAAGCCTCTTCCCCAGCCATTTCTAGTAAAGCTCTTCTAGTAGTCCTATAACGAAGATCATTAGAACGGGATTTTCTCTCTAGGTCTCTTACTACCATACGAGTGAAAAAAACTGAGTTCCGAAGTTCAAGAGCTTCAGCCGCATCTAATCTAGCTGGCTTGAGTTCTTGTTTTAATAATTCTTTTTCTATTTTGGCTTCTTTATAGCTAAAGAACTGGCTCCTAAGCCTCTCAGCGACTTGATCTACCAGCATAAATAAAACTATAAGTTCGGTATTAGTGATTTCTCTAGTGCGGCTAGATTTGTGATTTACATCATCTACCACATCACCTACGACTCTAGCTCCTACAGCACTACCCCCACTAATCAAAGCATTACTGGTAATAGCAGAGACCGCATAAAAAGGTACAAAAAGAGCTTTGCTAATAACTTGCATAACGGCGTTATTTTTGTTGAGTTCATCTGGATTAGTAGAGAGGACTCTCACTATAAATTGAATAGTGCGATTGCGAGCAATAGTAGCTCTCCATAGCTCTAAAAGTTGTTCTTTTTCTGTCTCTGAAAAATATTTATCAGCATTAATCTTGGAGTCCTGCTCCAAGGCTATGCTAGGAAATATAAACTCTAAAGCCCGTTTTTCGTTAGCTTGGAGTTCTTGTCGTTTTAGCTCAAAAGGATCTGGGTCTTTGCTTTCTGGCATTTTGAGCGCAGTGTGTTTTTGCTTGAGGCTCTCAAGGCTAGCAACGGAGGGCTTTTCAGCCTCTGCCCAAACTGGCAGTGAGAGATATAAACAAACGAGCAATCCAAGCTTAAATTTCACTAAAGCAAAATTGTAGCAAGTCCTGCTTCTTTGGCGATCTGTCGCATGGTGTACTGAAGTATGCCCCCGTGCCTGTAGTACTCCACTTCGATAGGAGTCTTAAGCAAAATACGAGCTGGGATCTCTACTATCTCAGCATTACTACGCTTGGCTTTGATAATGATGTCTTGAGAGGGTTTAAGCTGATCATCTAAACCTTCTATATCAAAAACTTCAGATCCATCTAACTGATATTCTTCAAAAACCTTAGTCGAAACTTCTATAGGTAGAATACCCATGCCTATTAGGTTTGAGCGATGTATTCTCTCAAAAGACTGGGCGATCACAGCTCTAACCCCTAGGAGCATTTGCCCTTTGGCGGCCCAATCCCTAGAGCTACCATTACCGAACATAGAACCTGCAAACACTATTACTGGTGTTTTGTCTGCTTTATATCGCATCGCTGCTTTGAAGACACTCGTCTCTTCTGCACCTTGTTTACCCCAATATTTGGTGACAGGACCAGAGCTTCCGGGCACTAGAAGATTAGTGAGACGAATATTGGCAAAAGTACCTCTAGTCATCACCCTGTCATTACCCCTACGAGAACCATAAGTATTAAAGTCTAAGTCCGTAACTTGATGCTCCCGTAAATATTCTGCAGCATCAGAACTCTTAGCGATATTACCTGCTGGAGATATATGATCCGTAGTAATGGAGTCTCCCAAATGTAAAAGCACTCTTGCTGACTCTATAGAAGAGATTTGAGGAACTTTAAGAGAAAATTCCTCAAAGAAAGGAGGGTTTTGGATATAAGTATTCTCTGTATCCCACTGGTAAAGCGCATCTGAGCCCGCTTCTATGGAGTTCCATAATTCTGTACCTTCTGACACCTTAGCGTAGATATTTTGGTACATCTCTGGACTCATCACTTTAGAGATAATGGCTTTGATCTCTTCTTTGGTAGGCCAAATATCTTTCAGCATGACAGAAGCTTGTACAGGATCTTTAGCTGGATCGAAATTCACATTGCCTCTCAAAGCCATAGCTACTACTAAAGGAGGTGACATCAAAAAATTAGCTTTAATATGTGGATTAATGCGTCCATCAAAATTTCGATTACCTGAAAGTACACTAGTGAAAACCGCATCTGGATTAGCGTTCACGGCAGCTTGTCCTGCTTCAGACAGAGGTCCTGAATTACCAATACAAGTAGTACAACCATAACCAACCACATCAAAACCTAATTTAGCTAAAGGTTCTAATAGGTTAGCCTTACGCAAATATTCTGTTACAGCTTGAGAACCCGGTGCTAGACTGGTTTTGACCTTAGAGTTTACTTTAAGCCCCTTGGCTACTGCTTTTTGGGCTAAGAGTCCAGCAGCAATAATCACAGCTGGGTTACTAGTATTGGTACAACTAGTAATAGCTGCTATCAATACTTCTCCATGTTTGTCTGGATGGTTCTTAGCTAAACTAGTGTCCAGACCGAAACCATGCTTATCCGTAGGTCTTTTGAGCGACTCAGCGAATTTGTTTTTGAGGTCCGCAAAATCTATCCTGTCATGAGGTCTGCGAGGACCAGCAGCAGAAGCTTTGATGTCAGATAAATTGATTTGATAATTCTGAGTAAAAGAAACAGCATTACGCTCTAGACCCCATAGTCCCTGTGCTTTGACATAAGACTCTACTTTTTCTAGATGCTCTTGACTACGACCCGTGCGAGCTAGGTAGCCTATAACTTCTTCATCTATAGGAAAGAGTCCCACAGTCGCACCATACTCTGGAGCCATATTAGAGACCGTAGCTCTCTCTTCTAGTGTCAGTGACTTGCAACCAGAACCATAAAATTCTACGAGTTTGCCAACCACATTAACTTTACGAAGAAACTCTGTAATATAAAGAGCTAAGTCTGTAGCTGTAATAGAAGAATCTAATTCTCCTAACAGCTCAATACCTATAACCTCTGGAGCCGGCATGGTGACTGGTTGTCCGAGCATAGCAGCTTCAGCTTCTAGTCCACCCACACCAAAACCAAAAACTCCAAGACCATCTATCATGGTGGTATGAGAGTCTGTACCAACACAGCTATCAAACAATAAAACCCCATCTCTCTCTATAACAACAGAAGCGAGATACTCCATATTGACTTGATGTATGATTCCAAAACCGGGAGGAACTATGCAAGTTTGCTTAAAAGCTTTTTGCGCCCATTTGAGAAACTTAAACCTCTCTATGTTTCGTTCAAACTCTAGTTTTTCATTCAGCTCAAGAGCATCTTTCGTTGCAAAATTATCTACCTGAATCGAGTGATCTATCACCAAGTCCAAAGGCACTAGGGGATTGATTTTCTGAGGATCTAGTCCTACCACTTTAGCTGCATCACGCATCGCAGCCAGATCTACAAAAAGAGGTACACCAGTAAAATCTTGCAAAACAACTCGGGCTGGACTAAAAGGAACTTCGCCATCTGGTTTTTGTGGATTGTATTTCACCAAAGCTAAAACATCTTCCTCGCGAACCCGCTTACCATCTAGGTTACGGAGCATACCTTCAAGCACTATCTTTAGGCTAAAAGGTAATTTAACCAAAGAACCATATTCTTGCTCTGCTTTTACCAGTGAATAAAAACCAAGCCCGCTTGAGCCCAATCTGTCCAAAAATCTACTATTGTTAGTCATATCTTTTAATAAGATACCCATAAAATTAGCTTCTGGCACACACTCTAGATAAGAATGCTTCTTTGTGCTGAGAATTGCAAATAGTCCAGAATGCTAGGCGACCAAAGCAGAGCAATCTGCATATATGAGACATGCAAGGCTGCGTGTCAAGAACACAGATGGACCAAGGCTATTGAAGTAATGTGAGGCGAAGCTTGATTAGAAGCTCAGCTTGCTCTACAATTAACTTAGAGATGCCTAGTGAAAAGACCAAACTTCTTCCAGAGAATCAAATTAGAGCGCTAATAGATCTCATGAGAGATTCAGACGAGAAGGTTTTATCTTTAATTTCTGAACAGCTTGATACTTTTGATAATGATAGTCTCAGAGTTATCAATGATCTTGCCAAACATTCTGAAGACGAGGAACTTATAGACAACTGGTATTTTGTTAGCCGGCTTAGTCTCGGTCAAAAACTTCGTGAATGGAGACAGAAACCAGAATTGGAATCTGGTTTATTCTTGATAGCTAGACTTCAGAACCCTGCTCTAGATGAAATTTCCTACAGAGCGACTCTAGACGCTTATGCTAAGCGGGTTTCAGACCTTATCAAGGCTGACTCTAGCCCCTTGTCCCAAATAGAAGCTATCAACCATGTCCTCTTCCAAGAAGAAAAATACCTCGGCAATCAAGCCTCCTACTATGATCTCTCTAATAATTTTTTACATACTGTCATGGACTCCAAAATGGGTAATCCCATCATGCTCTCCTCTATCTATATCCTTGTGGCTCGTAGATTGGGTTTGGACATCCAAGGCATCGGAACACCGGGGCATTTTATTCTCAGATATTCTGGTATGTTGTTAGATCCTTTTTTTGCTGGCAGGGAGATCACCAGAGAAGAATGTATTATTCGCGCTCAGGAGCTTAATGTTTTTTGGAGAGATGAATATCTCGACCCAGTGGATGATGCTTTGACCATAGCTCGTTGTATTCGCAATCTGATAGCTATCTACAAAAAACAAAACCAACTCGAGAAAGCAGCTGATGCTAGTGAATTACTTAAGTTAGTCTAATAGTACCATCCAAAGGTTTGGATAAAAGCCAGTCTAGGATTAGCTCTGAGGACTTAGCAATGCTACGAGAGACTAATTCTTCTTGCTCTGCTCGAAATCTAGAAAGAACATAATCCCCCCGTAGTTCACCGCCGGGATCTGGACCTACTCCGACTCTGAGTCTATAAAAATTACGGGAGCCACCCAAATGCTGAATGATGTTCTCAACCCCATGTTGGCCTCCAGCACCTCTATCAAGAGATATGCGTAAAGTACCAAGGTCTATAGATACATCGTCATGCACAACCAGCATCTCAGTGCTAGCAAGTTTATAGAAATCTAATAGTTTGCGAACCGCTCTTCCTGAATGGTTCATATAGGTGCTCGGTAAAGCAAAAATAAGTTTCTCATCTCCTGCTTCAGAAAAAACACTCAGATCTGTTACTAAGCACTTAGCCTCAAACTTAGTCTCTGACTTGAGTTGAAGCCCATGAGATTGAAGCAAATGCTCAACAACAGCGAACCCGATATTATGCCTAGTCGCGAAATATGTTTTGCCTATATTGCCAAGTCCGACTACTAGTCTCACTGTTTAGCGATCCACATCAGGAAGTATGACATCCAAAGAAGAGAAAATAGCGACCACATCTGCGATCACCTCACCAGCAAGTAACTCCGAGAGATAACTAGTGGGAAACCAGCTGGGTGAGCGCCATTTAAGCCTATAAGGAACACTAGTACCATCAGTAATCAGATGCACACCTAGCTCACCACGAGGAGATTCTACGCAAGCATAAGTCTCTCCAGCAGGGGCTTTGAAACCGGGCATGATTTTTTTGGCTTGAAGCTCAGGACTATCTGAACCCAAAGCTCTAAGTTTATCTATGGCCTGCAAAACGATTTTGCAGCTCTCACGAATCTCGTCAATGCGGCATTTGTATCTAGCAAAGACATCTCCCTCACTACGAGTAATAACATTGAAATCAAAATCACCATAAGCAGAATAAGGCTTAGAGCGGCGCAGATCATAAGCGACACCAGAAGCCCGAAGGTTGGGTCCTGTAAGCCCGTATTCAAGGGCTTTAGCGGCTGGTATTATACCTACGCCTTGGGTGCGAATTTTGACAATGGGGTTACCAGTAACTATATCCTCGTATTCGTCTACATAATGTAAGATTTTGTCGCGAATAAGAGACTCTGTTTTGTCTAACCAGCCTTTGGGGACATCTTTGTGGACTCCTCCTATACGCATATAGTTGAACATCATGCGTTGACCAGAAACTTCTTCAAGTAAAGCAAGAATAGACTCTCTATCTCTAAAAGCATAAAAAGGGAAACCCATCATGGCCCCTAGGTCCAACATAAAGATCCCCAAAGCTAATTGGTGAGAAGTAATACGGTTAAGCTCAGCCATAAGGACTCTGAGCAACTCTGCTCGCCTTGGGACTTGAAGCCCTGAAATCTGCTCTACAGCTAGGACATAGGCATGGCTATCACTCATACCTGCCAAATAATCTACCCTATCTACCAAAGCTTGGTATTGAACAAAATTACGGTTCTGGGCTAACCACTCCATACCGCGATGTAAATAACCTATCACTGGCTCACAATCAGTAATAAACTCACCCTTAACTTTAATCTTCAGTCTCAAAACACCATGAGTGGAAGGATGCTGAGGACCCATATTAATGAGAAGTTCTTCTGTTTTGAGTCCCGTGCTTGTGTCTTTGACTACCATAAAATCCATTCTAACACCGCTACTGACTTGTGCAAGCAGAGAGGTTAAAATCTAGTCAGTGCCAAAAGAATCCAGCCTATCCAGCCGTCGCCGTCTCGAATATTACAAAAGTGCAGAGCTAGACCTTATCATAGCCCCTTGGGGTTTTGGGGGGACAGACAATCTCGCTCAAGAAGGGGCTCATAGTTTTATAGAAAAAGACCTAGTCGCCAAACTTCAAGCTCTGGGCTCTGAGGTTTTTTTATATGAGCCGCCCTCTCTGGGACCCTTCCAAATCCAAGAAGATCCCAAACGAATTAGGAATTTGGAGGCTATCATCCAAGTAAATACTTGGCTTAGCCAGAGAATAGAACAGTCCTCTATCTCTGGACATATCCCCATACTCTTGGGTGGTGATGCTAGTTTGAGCATAGCTAGTGCCTCTGCTCTCTCTCGCCAAATACCAGATCTGGCTATTCTTTGGCTTAGTAATCATTTACATAACAGTTCCCCAGAAGTTACCAAAAGCTGGAATGCTAATCGCATGTCTTATACTGCTATTAGTTTTGACAAAAATATCTCTGACTTAAATCCTGATTTCCAGACCCTCATCAAAGCCAGTGGGGATAAGTGTCCTAAGGTTAGTAGAGATCGCATAGTACACATGGGCATCAATCATAGATCCGCAGAAGAACACTGTGATCATCTATATTTTACGATGGAGGATATAGATGAGCAGGGGCTAATCCCTAGTCTTGAATCAGCCCTATCCAAACTAGAGCACTGCTCAAAAGTACATTTAATCTGTGACATGAATGTCTTTGATCTGAGTGCTGTAAGTAATTATTCACATGGACAATTAAACTATAGAGAAGCCATGATGATGGCTCGATATTTAGATCTTGAACTCAGGCGCAAAGATAGACTCGCTGGCATAGACCTAGTAGAACACTGCCCCAGCAGAGAAGCTTGGGATAAACGCGGTGAAGCTGCAAACTGGGCTACAGATTGGCTTGCAAATATTTTTGGAGAAAATATTTTTAATGCTTTGAGGAAATATTAGAAATCTTCAAAAGCTCTGATTAGATAGTAGGTATAGAACGATAATAATATTATTATAATAAGGCAAACTCCTATTGCAAAGCGCATGGGGATTGGGATTGGGCGATTCGGTCGAAGCTCAGTATCGCTAGAACGAAATGCTGCTTGGATAATAGGAATAATATAAGCAAAATTCAAAGCACTACCAAAAAGTAAAAATATAACTGCAGCATAGTTACCAGAATGAAGCTCTTCAAGCAACATGAGGTCTTTACTAAGATAGCCAGCAAGGAAAGGGAAACCAGCGATAGAAAGTCCCGAGACAGCTATGCATAATACTAAGAGTCTAGTATGAGGAGCAAGTTTGGCTATCTGCCTAGTATCCACAGTATCGTAGAGGCAGTTATAAAGACCCGCTACAAAAAACAGACAAATCTTAGCAATAGAATGAGTGATGATATGCAACATTGCAGCCAGAATTGCTGTTTTACTAGATATCAAAATCGCTGTGATTATATAAGAGAGCTGGCTCACAGTAGAATAAGAAAATCTCTGCTTAAGGTTCGTAACCTTAAGAGCCCTGTAAGCCGCATAAATAGCGCTAAAGCCGCATAAATAAGTTAGCCAACCCGTATACCAAAAATGCTTAGATAAATCATGCAAGAAATCTAAACCATAAACATAGACAGCTATTTTCATGAGCGCTATCGGTCCAGATTTAACTGCCGCTACTGAATGTATGAGCGCACTTACTGGTGCTGGCGCTAGCATAGTGCGAGGCAACCAAGTATTAAAAGGAATGACACAGTTTTTGGACATGCCTATAATAAACATCGCAAGTAGAATTGAGGCTAGTATTGGTTTTGAAGCCAAGCTATCTGTGCGAGCATTAATAAAATTAAAATTACCTTCTAGCTGATATACGACTAATACTGCTGGCAAAAAAATCAAACAAGCTGGTATTAAAGTCTGCTTAAGGTAGAACTTGCCAGCAACTAACGCTTCGGGGCTATCTCTAAGAGTTATCAAAGGATAAATAAAAGGGATGCTCAGTGTATAAAATACAAACAGAGTAAATAAATTGCCCGCAAACCCAGTCGCCAAAGCAGATGCAATAACCAAACTTAGATAAAAATTAAAGCGAGCAGCCTTGGCTTGAAAATCATAACTAATAAAAGAAAAACTATAAACAATAGTAATCAGCCAAGCAACATTAATCAGAACTGCAAAAAACCAAGAGTATCTATCTATGAGAAAAACAAAATTCCAACCTAAATCAATTTGTCTTAAATGAGTTTTGGTCAGAACAAGTATAAGAATATTGCTAAGAGCTAGAGTCGAGATGGCTGCGTAGTATAAGATCCTATGTCGCTCCTTAATAGCTAGTAAAACTATGGCTATTAGTGGAATTAGAATGATGACTATGGCTGACATTAGAAGAGATGGGGCTTATTCCACAAGCAATGAATAATTGCAAAATAAATCGGGGTTCCCAAAATAATATTGAATACAAAAGTTATCCCTAGGCTCATAGGCAAGAGTAAACTCATATTGGCTTGGGGTACTGAAATGCGCATAGCTGCTGGGACTGCGATAAAAGAAGCACTGCTCACTAAAGTCGTAAACAAAAGAGCATCACCCTCTGCTAGTCCTATAAGATGTGCGATAAAAATAGCTATTGCTGCAGATATGACAGGATAGAACAAAGCAAAAGATCCAAGGAAAAGAATATTGCCTTTGAGAGCACTTAATTTCTGACCAGCAAGAATACCCATATCAAGCATATAAAAACACAGCACACCCTTGAAGATATCAGTAACAAAGGGTTTCAGCTCTAACTCACCGGGGTTACCAGCGATATAACCAATAACAAGACTACCTATTAATAGAAACACCGAGCCATTAAAAAGAGCTTCATGCAAAACATGTCCAATACTAATGCTTTTGGATGTCTTCTCCTTAGATTTAAGTGCAAATCCTATGATGAGTAAACCTGCAATCACTGCAGGTGATTCCATAAGAGCCATCGAAGCCACCATAAACCCACTAAAAGATATGCCTAGCTCTTCAAGGTAGGAAGCACTAGCAATGAAGTTCACGGCACTTATAGAGCCGTAAGCAGCAGCAATAGCAGCAGCATTATAGAGATCTAATTTGAGTCTCAAGATTTGGTAACAAATGAAAGGCGTAAGGAAAGATATTAGAGCACAAATCATTAGTACAGAAATCGTTTTGAAGCTAAAGCCGCTATGGAAGAGTTCTTCACCACCTTTAATGCCAATATGAAAAAGCAAATATAAGGATAAAAACTTGGCTATACTAGGAGGGACTTCAAGGTTCGAACCTAAGAGAATAGCAAGAAGTCCTAGAAGAAAAAACAGTATAGGGGGATGCAAGAAATTACTAGCAATACTATTAATAAGGCTCATAGCCTAGATTATACGCCGTAGCTGCTTTGTATTAAACTATTGGGGACATCTATTCTGCCCTGCTTGAAAGCAACTCTGATATCAAGTTCTACTGGTCTGTTTGCTATTGTCCTTTTGGAGCCTAACTCTTGAGCAATCCAAGACCTAGAATAAGGGTTAA
>CAZASO010000051.1:0-11629 GCA_964487825.1 uncultured Gammaproteobacteria bacterium | reverse complement strand
GTTTTTGTTGTCGCAGAAGTTGATCTTCCATCTCAGCTTGGCTGGGGACTCTGGCGCCTTGGCTGTCTCGTGCTAGGGGACTAGGTTTGCTAGGTCTAGTAGTGGCGGGAGGGGCTTTGGGACTGGCTTCTGGCTCTGGGTTAGCATTGAGATAGAGGTTCTCTATAGCTACGAAGATCACAGAATCGTTAGCCCAAGTGATTTTAAGTTTATGAGTTTCTGCTTTGCGAGACTGAAAGACTTTGGATTTATCGAAATAAAAAATCTTAGAGATGATATGTTTGCCACTTTGAAGTCTGTCGTAGGCGATAGAGGGATTGCTTTTGTTGAGGATCTTCTCAAGCTGAGTGTTGATCTGGCTTTCAGACCTTAGGGCTGGGATAGTTTTGGAAGATTTGCCACTGAGCCAAGCTAGGTCTTTGATGCCAATGTCTGAAAGTTCGTCATAGTGGAGCATTACAGCTAGTTCATCTTGGTTTTCTGGAATGATTATGTCGGCTTTGACTTTGTATTGGTTCTTGGATGAAGCAAAAATTTTCTCAACATGTGTAAATTCACTTAAGTCTTTTCGTATAGAGCTTGTTTTTTGTTTGGCTTGATCTGTTTTTTGGAAAAGGCTAGCTTGGGCGCAAAGTAGGCTAAAAGACAGGATTATCGCAAGGATAGGCATAAGTTCTATTCTACCTAAATTCTCCAGTCTAAGCCATTTCGATTAAAGAAAATACTCATATCGACCGAAAAGACTAGTATGGGGACTTTAGCATCCAAGTCTTTATATGCATTATTGGTGCTAGCCTTGCTGGCCCTACCGCTACGGGTACTAGCTGAGACAGTGAAGGCCACAGAACTTTTGACTAATTCTCGTTTTCAATTAGTAGAAGAATCTACACCTAAACAAATCTCTACGAATAGCGCTCAAACTTCAGAAGAGACGCTTGTCAAAAAAACTAAAAGTTCAAAATATAGGCGCATCTATGATAAACAGCTCGGTCGTGAAAGACTTATCAAAGATGGATTGATAGTTAAGTTTGCAAAGAATACAGATGAGAATCAAAGAGCAGAATATATAAGAACGAATAATCTAAAGTCTATCTCGAAGATAGGCCCTAATACTTATCTTCTCAAAGTTGTTAATCATGAAGATATAGAAGAAACAATAGACCCTAATGCTCTCATTAGAACACTCAATAAAGTTCATGGAGATGTGGCAAAGTATAAATCTAGAACTTTAGTAACAGCGGAAAATAGTGCAATAGTGGAATCCGTAGACCTCAATGAATATAAGCTATTGAGCCCTCATGTTATAGAATCACCTGAAACTAAAAGACAATGGCATCTCAAAAACACTGGGCTAAATGGTCTTAAAGCAGGGGCTGATATAAAAGCTTTTGAGGCTTGGGATATATCCAAAGGTTATGGAGTTAAAGTCGCAGTGATAGATACGGGTTTTGATCTAAAGAATCCTGATATTAATTTTTATGATATTTCATATAATGCTTTAGAAGTAGATGAGGATGGAAACTCAACGAGTAGTGAAGATGAGAGTGATGCTGCCGCTCCAAGCTCTTCTCGAGAAGATCATGGTACTGCTGTTGCGGGGATTATTGCTGCCAAAGACAATGGCAAAGGCGTTGTAGGAGTTGCTCCGGATGCCAAGGTTATAGGAGTGAGACTTATAGATGATTTTGGTATGGTGTCTTCAGCACAAATCATAGCCGCTCATCGTAAAGCTGATGAGTTGGGCGCAGAGATAATTAATAATAGCTGGGGTAGTTATGACCCTAGTCTTCCAGAGGGAAAACTCTTGGAAATTACTGAGGAGGAGCGAGAGATGTATGAAGATCTTGCTGTGAATGGTAATAAAGGCAAGGGTATTTTGATAGTGTTCGCTTCTGGTAATTCTGGAGACAAAAATCTCAATAACTCACCAGAAGCAAGACAGGACTGTGTTCTAGCGGTAGGAGCTACTGATAGTACGGACCAAAGAGCTAGTTATAGTGTTTATGGTCCAGAATTAGATCTCGTTGCACCCGGTGGAGGAGCGCAGCCTATACTAACTACAGATAGGCGAGATCAAATACGCAGAATTGGCGACAAACTCAAAGTAAAAGTCAAAGGTTATGATAAAGGCAATATTGCTGAGAATTTTCATGGAACTAGTGCCGCAGCACCAGTCGTCGCAGGGGTTGCAGCCTTGGTCTGGTCTGTGAATCCCAAGCTTACAGCCTCAGAAGTGAGAGATATTCTAGAAGAGAGCGTAGATAAAAATATCAATTCCAAATATAGTTTCGGACTAGATTCTAAAAACGAAGAAATTGGTTACGGTAGGGTCAATGCAGAAGCTGCTGTGTTAGCGGCTCTTAAGACTTTGGATTAAGAGGGAAAGTCCCATCTGCGTTGTTGTGCTCGCCCTCACGATGGCTGGTGGGCTCTAAACCTGATTTTTGAGATATATTAACTCTATGACAGAATTTCTGTTTTGGGGTTGGCTCTTAAATGTCTAGAGATTCTTGGGCTTCTAGTTTTGGATTTCTAATGTCTACTGCTGGAGCGGCTATAGGTCTGGGTAGTATTTGGCGTTTTCCTTATATCTGTGCCCAAAATGGAGGAGCGGCTTTTGTTCTGCTGGAGTTGTTGCTTATAGCCTTAATTGGTCTCCCTGTCTTGATTTCAGAGTTTGCTATAGGGCGTAAATCTCGTTTAGGTGGAGCAGGAGCTTTTAGTAGTTTACTTAAAGAAAACAAAGCTATCGCTTATGGATTAGGTTTGCTCTGTATCATAACGGGCTTAGTTCTAACTAGTTACTATACAGTCATTTCTGGTTGGTCTTTGGAATATTTATATATCTCTATCACAGGGGCTCTCTCTAAGCTAAGTGCCACTAACAGTGAGGCTTATTTCCAAGCCCTTATAGATTCTCCAGAGAGGCAGATTTTTTGGCATTTGATTTTTAGTTTAGCTAGTATCTGGGTTCTTTGGGGTGGCATTAGTGGAGGTATAGAGAAATTTACTAAGATAGCCATGCCTGTTTTGTTTTTACTGTTGCTTTCTCTTGCGATCTATTCACTCTGGCTTGAAGCCCAGTCAGGGAAAGGTTTGCAGTCTCTTAGGTTTTTGTTCGTGCCTGACTGGTCTAAACTAAGCTGGGCTTCTGTTTCTATAGCTCTAGGACAGTCTATGTATGTTCTTAGCATAGCTATAGGTACTATGGTTGCTTATGGAAGCTACCTAAACTCCAAAGAAAATATCGCCAAGCTCAGTCTTATTATTGCTGTGATGTCTGTTAGTGTAGGTTTAATTTCTGCTGTAATAGTTTTCTCTATAGCTTTTGTCAATGGCTTAGAAGTCAATGCTGGTACGGGTTTGGTTTTCATTACTTTGCCAGCTCTTTTTTCGACTATGCCGCCGATTATTGCTATAGCTTTTTATGTGCTTCTGTTTTTTGCTGCTATAACTTCTTCTATATCTCTCTTGGAGCCAAGTATTAGTTATTTGGTAGATGAGTTTAAGTTTACTCGGAGATATGCTTGTGTTCTGGCTGGGGCTCTGAGTATAGTTTTGGGACTGGTCTGGATTTGGACAGATTCGCTAGAAAAAAATACTAATCTGGAGAACATAGATATGTTCATCTCCAATATCATGATCCCTCTTGGTTCTATTGGCATAGCTATTTATGCAGGTTGGTTTCTGAGTGTATATATCTCGCGCAAAGAAATGCAAGGTTTAGCGCCATGGCTTTTTAGAATTTATTTGTTCTTGTGTCGTTGGGTATTGCCTTTGGTGGTGATTGTTTTTGCTTTGGTTTCGGTGTGGGGAAATTCTTGAGCGGTCCATCTGTGGGGTCTCCTTAGGCTACAATGAAGCTATGCTTGTAGATTATTCTTTACCAAGTTCCCTTATTCAGTTTTTTTTGGTTATCGCGTTCTTTAGTCATGCTATCCCCATGAATATAGTAATGGGGGCTCCTATACTTGCTGTGATTTTTCGGCTTATAGCTCGCTCCAAGAATGGCTCTGCTAGATACTTCGAGGAGATTAGTAAGGCTCTTAGTGATGCTTTGCCGATTTTTATGTCTTTTGCAATTAGCCAAGGACTTTTGGCTTTTTTGTTTGTGCAGATACTATATTCACAGTTGTTTTATAGAAGTTCTATCTTGATGGCTGTAGCTTGGCTATCTGTAGTTTTTACTCTAGGTTTGGCTTATTACTTACTATATATTTATAAATTATCCAAAAAACCTAGCCTTGCTCTATTGTTGATTGCTTTTGCTGTTTTTTTGTTTGTGGCTTTTGTTTTCTCCAATAATATGACCTTGATGCAATCAGCCAATTCGACAGAAGCCTTGAAAGCTAATTCTGGAGAGGCTCAGCTCTTGGTTCGTTTTATACACATCAGTCTATCTTCTATTCCTGTAACGGGTTTGCTTATAGGGATTTTGGGTCTTTATAGCCGCGACCTAGACTACTCTAAATTTGCCATCAAGCTAGGCTCAGGCATCTATATGATTTGTAGTTTGCTTCAGATTTTTATAGGAGGCTGGTTCCTGATGTCTATCCCTAGAACACAAATGTTGAATTTTATGGGTAGAGATAGTTTTGCTACTGTGGTTTTTATTGTGGCTTTTGTTTTTACTATGATTAGTATCATCGCTAGTGCTATATCTTGGAACACCGCTAATAGACTGGCTTTCAAGCTTAGTGTAGCTAGTGCTCTTGTTACTATATTTGATATGATCGTGATGAGACAGTTGTTGCGTGAATGGTCTATTCCTTCACTAAATCCTGTGATTAGTGTTCCTTCTGCTTTGGTCTGGGCTTTAGCCATACTCACTCTGGGACTTATAGTATATTTGATTTGGCTTACAAAGCTTATTTCTAAAGCCTTTCAAGCATGACTTATCCATCATGGAATCCACCTTATCTCAATAGCTCATGGCTATTAGGTTCTATCTTTATTGCGCATATTCTGATATCACATTTTACTATTGGCACAGCCTTGTTTTTTGCAGTCGGTGAAAGCTTGCATCAAGAGAGGCTTTCTGTTGTGCTCAAAAAATATTCTCTGGTTTTTTTACTTATTAGTACGGTGGCTGGAGCCCTTACGGGGATTGGGATTTGGTTTAGCGCTCAGCTTCTATATCCAGAGTTTACAGCTAGAGTAGTTCAGCAGTTTGGTTTTGCTTGGGTTTCCGAAGCCATGATCTTCACAGCGGAGTTTGCGACGCTATGGGTCTACTATCAAGGCTACGACAGGCTTTCAGCTAGTCAGCGTATTTTACTTGCGAGGCTTTATGCTTTATTTGCTCTGATGACTTTAGCCATCATTAATGCTATTTTGCTGGCTATCTCTCCTGCGGGTTTTGAACTCACGGTATATATCTACACGACTATTTTGCGCCTGACTGAGATGCTGGCTCTGGCTGGCTTTGCAGCTATGATCTATGTAAGTTTTCATGATCCTAGCCTGAGGGCTTATTGTGCCAAATGGACCCTCTCGCTTTTTGGGACAGCTTTAATGCTGGCTTTTAAGCCAGAAGCTTATGGGGCGAGTATTCTGGCTTTGCTGATTGCTTTAGCTTCTCTATATGATGGGATGCTGAGTGGGCATTTGTGTAAGACTAATGGACGCGAATCTTGCAAGGACAGTCTATTGTTTTTACTGACTGTATTCTTGATAGTTTATATAGAGTTGAGTTAGATACTGCACTAATTGCAGTTCAGGCGTCTTGCTTGGTTCAAGTAAACTCTGCCGCCTTGCAGGACTTAGGTGCACAGCAAATGACGGCATCTAGATACTTGGCCATAGACCCATCAGCGTAAGGGCGCTCACCGACTGCATTTGGAGTGCAATCTGGATTTCGCGTAGGGTATAAAGTGTCTCGTTCTGGTGTGGAGAAGGGTTGAATATTTGATAGACCATTCACAATAAGAGTCCGCCGCCTCACATTGTCGTTGTTCAGATGCGTTAGTTCTCTCGTAACGATTCTCTGATGCTGGCAAAATTTCTCAGACCCATCCTCGACTGCTATCTGATTGTATCTCTCTTCAATTTGCTTAGTTTGGGGTTGTAATGCTTGTAATGCTTGTAATTGAGTAAACATCCTTGGTTCAAAAGTATCAATAGCAACTACAGCTGTTCCTCTATTTTGCAAAATTCTTGCAGCAGAATCATCAAAGAATCCAGTATGTGCTGCTCCACCAGTAAATAAAAGGTGACCTGAATTAATTTCAAGGGCGTTTTGCAAATTATCCGCCATGGCTTTATCTCGCTCTTGATCAAGTTTAATACTTCTCAAAGCAATTTTGAACATAGCAAGGTATAAGTCTAGGAATTCTATATTTAGTCTTTCGATTTCCTTGGGATCTCCTCCTAACTCTTGAAGAGAAGCCACTTGATTTAGGTTGTGACTCAGGAATTCCTGTAAGCCAAAGCCGACATAAGCCAAGTTGCTTCGGAGTTGATGTTGTTCTTGAGCGATGTCTACCATAGTTACTTCCAGTTCATGTTCTGTTGCTAAGGCATGGTATGAGATCCAGTCAAGCACAACAGATTCCCAATCAGTAAGACTGGAGATCCGTTCTTTGCCAGTGGATAGTAGTTCTTGAAATCGATCGAAAGTTGGGACTGCTCCACCCAAATCTTCTTTAAGCAGATTGTAGACATCTAATATAGGTTGCGGACTAAGATCGTAGTCATCAATATCAGAGGGTATTTCCAAAGCTATACCAGTAAAACCTAAGCGAGGAAGTTCGGGAATGAGTTTTCTTAAAGTGTCTCGTGCAGGATTGCCACTGAGATGTCTTTCTCCATAGCATACGACTACCTGCTCTTCTCCAGCTCTCTTTTGTCTTATTAAGCGAGTAATTCCTGTCGGAATATCAGGTGCTGCTAGGTCTTCAGCAAGCTTACGAGGATCGATAGGTTGCTTAGCTACTGGGCGTGGATTCTGAGCGTGAGCCGGGATCCGTGTGGATTCTCCGGGATTTGTAGTTACTGAAGGAATTGACATTTAACTTAATATCCTCGCATAAAGCGAGGGAAACTGTCAATATGAGTCTGTGAAATTATGTTTAACCCGGGTTTCTATGGCTAATTAATCTTTTGAATTCATGGATATGTGAATTCAACGGTATAATTAAAATATATGTATTCAGAATTAGAACTCAGAGAAGTTTTTCATTTTTGCTTTTTAGAGCAGTTACTTAAGATTAGTGACCCAAATCTCTATATCCTAAAGGGTGGTGTGAACCTGCGTTTTTATTTCAAGAGTCCAAGGTATTCAGAAGACCTCGACATAGATGTAGTAACTGTTAGTGTGGATACTCTTAAAAAAAATGTCTATAAAATTTTAAATGACCCAGTGTTTCTAAGAAAACTCAAAACTTATGGTATCGAAAACTTAATATTAAATAATCCAAGTAAAGCTAAACAAACAGAAACAACCCAAAGATTTCGCTTAAAGTTGCTAAATAATTTAGCTGAAGAATTAACAAGCAAAATTGAATTTTCAAGAAGAAGCAAGGAGATTATTGAAACTAAGACTGTTGTTGAGAGAATTGACACAGAGATTGGGCGTAAATATAATCGCTTAGCATATTTGTCTAGGCACTATAATGCTAGTGCTGCGGTCACCCAAAAAATAGAAGCGCTTGCAGGTAGAAAGGAAGTTCAAGCAAGAGATGTATTTGATATTTTTATTCTTAGTATCGGTGGATGCTTGAGAACTGAGGAACGGCTTCCTGACACTGTTTTAGAAGCTGCTAGAGAAGCCCTCTGGTCTATAACTTATAAAGACTATGAAGCTAAAGTGCTTGAATTTCTTAGTGAGGATGATAGATGTTTGTACTCGGGTTTAGGGTTGTGGTCTGAGATGCAAGATACCGTTGAAGGGTTTATTCGACAGTGAATTATAGTTTTTTAAATACAGAGGATTCTATAGTATTCACTACTAGAATCTATGCTTTTATTAGTGGCTTATCAATCTCAGCAGCTACGGAAATGCTTAAAAGGCTAGAAAAAAAAGAAGCCATAATCAAGCTGACAAGAGGGGTTTGGGCAAATATAAAACATCCATATTTTAGTCCTATGCTTGCTGTGCCTTATTTGTTAAATGATGAGCAAGGCTATGTTTCTTTTTTATCTGCTTTAAGTAAACATGGAATTATTTCGCAAATTCCACAGAAGATTTTGATCGCAACAACTGGTCGTAGCAGGAAACTCTCAACGCCAGTAGCTGACTATGATTTTATTCAACTAAAACCAAGTATGTTTCTAGCTGGTATAGAGGAAGCTAATGCTAAAATTAGTTATTTACTGGCTAGTCCAGAAAAAGCTCTACTAGATACTTTATACATAGCCACACGCAAGCATAATAGGTTTATGGCACTGCCGGAGCTTGAACTAGATCAAGGCTTTAGTATTGAGCGTTTCAAGTTTCTTCTGGATCTTTGCGTGCAGGACAAGCGAATTATAAGTGCTATTTGCTCGGGTTTGGCGCCTAGCATCTGGAGCGAAATACCTATTCGTAACAAGTCCACTCGTGTATAATAAAACATCCAAAATGCTTTAGATTGTATTTGATATTAGACAAATTGCCTTTTGTAAAAATAGTGTATAATATAGTTGTCAATATGGGTGAAATTGGGTAATATATTATACATGGCTAAAAAAACCTCGGTTCAAACACCTAAGCTAGCAGGTATCTTAGAAGAGCTTGGCGAAAATATTAGATTGGCTAGACTACGCCGGCATATCACAGCAACTATGCTCTCTGAAAGAGCTGGGATGACGCGCATGACTTTAAGAGCTATTGAGAATGGTGAGCCGACTGTGAGTCTTGGTGCTTATACTAATGTCCTTTTTAGTCTTGGACTTGAAAAAGATTTATTGCTTGTTGCGAAGGACGATGTGCTTGGTCGCAAGTTGCAGGATTTGGATTTAATGCGTGGCGATGGCAAAAAATAACGCTAATCAAAAAAATATTTATGTTTTTGCTGATTGGGAAAGCTTAGCTAAGCCTGTGCTTATGGGTGTGCTGACTGCATACCCATCAAGAGCCAAGGAAGTCTTTGCGTTTGAGTATGATGTTGACTGGCTTAAATCTAAGCATGCTTGTAATATCGACCCCAATTTATCTTTGTTCACTGGTCCTCAGTATGCTCATCCTGAACATCTAAATTTTGGTATTTTCCTAGATTCATCACCTGATCGTTGGGGTAGGGTGCTTATGCGTCGAAGAGAGGCGCATGAGGCGCAGGAAGAGAAGCGACAAGCAAGAACGCTATTAGAGTCAGATTATTTGCTTGGTGTCTTTGATGCTCATCGGCAGGGTGCTTTAAGGTTTAAGCTTGATTTAGATGCTTGTTTTTTGGATACTAAACAAGATTTATCTTCGCCTCCTTGGGCAAAGCTGCGTGAGCTTGAGCATGCTAGTTTGCAGCTTGAAAAAGACGAATCCTCAAAAAATAAAAACTACAACAAGTGGCTAGAGCTTCTAATTGCTCCCGGAGGATCTCTGGGTGGCGCGCGTCCTAAGGCTGGAGTGCTTGATGATAAGGGTGAAGCATGGATCGCAAAGTTCCCTAGTACTAATGATGATTTGAATGTAGGTGCGTGGGAGTTTTTAGTTTATAAGCTTGCGCTTCTTGCGAAAATTAATATCGCAGAAGCTCAGCTCAAAAGATTCACGGGTAAGCATGATACTTTTTTGACTAAAAGATTCGATCGCAGGCAGGGAAGACG
Organism: uncultured Gammaproteobacteria bacterium; assembly: GCA_964487825.1. GTDB lineage: Bacteria > Cyanobacteriota > Vampirovibrionia > LMEP-6097 > LMEP-6097 > CAZASO01. The sequence continues at coordinate 1,888 of CAZASO010000051.1, read as the reverse complement.
AATTCATTTTGCTTCAGCGATGACTTTATTGAATAAAAAAGACGGTGAAGATGATGTCAGCTATTTAGATATAGTGGATTTTCTGGTGCAAAACGGCTCACAGATTGAGACTGACCTTGAAGAACTATGGCGCAGAATTGTTTTTAATATTTGCGTTTCTAACACTGATGACCATTTGCGTAATCATGGCTTTCTTCTCACTCCTCAAGGCTGGAAGCTTTCCCCTGCTTATGATATAAACCCATCTGAGATTGGTGATGGTTTGAAATTAAATATCTCTGCGGATGATAACTCTCAGAATTTAGAATTAGCATTAGATGTCATAGAATATTTTCGTATAGAGAAACCGAGAGCCAAAAAAATAATAAATGAAGTTGTGAAGGCAGTTTCACAATGGAAAAAACTTGCTAAGGGTTCTTTCTCAGCCCGTGAGATTTTAAGGATGGAGAATGCGTTTAGGGTGGTGGTAGTGTAAAGTCTTTTGTTAATCTCATGAGTTAGTCAATGCTTGTTTCAATTCTTTTGCAATTAAAATTTCTAAATCAGAATAATTTCTATTGTCAGCCTGCCTCATGGCATCAATATATGCTGATCTATCTGAAGACCTATTTGAATAATCTAAAATTGGATATCCTAATTTTAATAGTATGTAATTGCTTAGCATTCGTCCCATGCGACCATTAGTGTTGGTGTATGGATGAATAGCAATAAATTTATACTCAAACCAGCTTAGGAGTTTAATTAGCTCTGCAAAGTTATCGGCATTAAGGTTTTCAATTCGATATTTCAAATCAGCAAATAAATTATGCATAAGCTCTGTAATTAAATGAGGTGCTGGAATTTCTAGGCTGCCTACCATAGGAGTTGTTGTACGATATTTGCCAGCCCAATCATAAAGAAAGCCAAAACCGTGTCTATGAGCTTGATTGACTAATAAGCTAGTAAAATCCTCTTGTTGCTGTTCAACAAGATAGTCCCAAGTTTTCTTTAAGCCTAGAGCTTCATATTGATTCAAGTCCTCATGACTCAAAATCCCAAGCTTGGTTTCATTAGTGGCTGGCGTTTGATTCATTGATTAGTTTTAAAAAAGCTTGTCTAGGAACTTCTTGTCCTTCTATTTTCATATTGTTTAGAATCATGTCAATGACTAAGTTGGAATTCTTCTTAATATCAAAAGAACCTCGTTTGTAGCCTTTTGGGATAGTAGCGAAAATTTCTTGTAGTGAGGAAGGTTTCCCAATCTCATAAAGGAACTCAGGTGCAAAGTCTGCACCATTGTCCCAGCAAATAGTATCAATATCAAAATTTACTGCTACTTTTTTGAAATATTCTTTATCAGCAAGGGGTTTGAAAATATCGCCAGTGAGATGGTTCTTTAAGTCTACTAGTCTTAATTCACCAGTATTAAACTCTAGTTCTAGCTTGTATTCATCAAGATACTTAACTTTAGTGATGACTAAGAGATCTTGCATATATACATTATACCAATGGGGCTATTTTTGTTAACGGTTTGCCTTCTTGGGCAAGTTTCCAGTCAACCATTAATTCTTCTTTATGCATCATTGCCCATTCCATTACAAGTGCAAGAACTCTTGGAGGTAGATTGCCTTTGATAATGGCTAGATCATCGATAGAAAAAGCAGCGCTGTATTCGCCATATTTTGCGTGAAAATGTGCTGGAGCATGGTCTTTGTAAAAAATAGCTATGACTATTCCGAGGAATCTGGATATTTCAGGCATAGTTTAATTTTACTTTGTTACTGGGGTTCATAGCTGAGACTTCAGGTCCCTGTCGACGCCAAAAAAAAGAGACCCCATATGGGGTCTCTTTTTCTAAATGGCGGAGACGAAGGGACTTGAACCCTCGACCCCCTGCGTGACAGACAGG
>CAZASO010000050.1:0-11822 GCA_964487825.1 uncultured Gammaproteobacteria bacterium | reverse complement strand
GCAACTGAGAAGATCCTTATATATGATTTTGGTTCTCAATACACAGAGCTGATTACTCGCAAGATTCGCGAGATGAAAGTTTATTCAGAGGTTTTGAGTTTTGATACACCTTATGAAGTTATAGCTCAAGAACTAGAAGACGGTATCATCAAAGGCATTATATTGTCTGGAGGACCTAGTAGTACCTATGATGCTGAGGCACTGAGTTGTGACCCGAGGCTTTTTGAGACAGGGCTTCCTTTACTAGGTATTTGTTATGGGATGCAACTTATTAGTTCCAAATTTGCCACTGCTTCTGTGGAGCAGGGTACTAAACATGAATATGGTCTTGCCAAAGCTCGTTTGCTAAAAGCACATCCTTTAGTAAAAGGCTTAGATGCTCAGTTTAAGACTTGGATGAGTCACAGGGACAGGGTTGTAGCTTTACCTGAAGGTTTTGATACTTTGATAGAGACAGACAATACTCCCATTAGCGCTTTTGCAAATGACAGTAGACGGCTCTATGGAATACAGTTTCACCCAGAGGTAGATCATACGGAGTTTGGTCGGGAGATTATATCTAATTTTGTTTTGGATATCTGTAAAGCCAAACCTAACTGGGACATTAGTAATTTTCTTGAAAGAAGCATCGAGGAGATCCGCAACAAAGTCGGACAGGAACCAGTTTTGCTAGCTTTGTCTGGAGGAGTAGATAGTTCGACCATTGCCTTTCTGCTTCAGAGGGCTATAGGTGATCAGCTTACTTGTATGTTCATAGACCATGGATTGTTGCGTGAAGGAGAGTCCGATGATCTTATGACAGAGTTTCACGATAAGCGCAACATTCAGGTGATTCGCATAGATGCTAGAGAGCGCTTCCTCTCAAAGCTAGTCGGGGTGAGTGATCCAGAGCTTAAGCGTAAAATCATAGGTGAGCAGTTTATTCGTACTTTCGAAGAAGAGGCTCTCAAGCTTAGCAAAGATCAGAAGATTAGATTTTTGGCTCAAGGGACTTTGTATTCTGATGTTATAGAGTCATCAGGTGTTCGTATAGATCCCAAGACTGGTAAACGCATAGCAGCTGTCATCAAATCTCATCACAATGTGGGTGGCTTACCAGAAGATATGCCTTTTGAGTTGATAGAACCTGTGCGCACTTTATTCAAAGACGAAGTCAGGGCTCTTGCTAGAGAACTGGCTGTTCCTGAGTCTATAGTGCGCAAACACCCCTTCCCCGGTCCCGGTCTTGCTATTAGAATTTTAGGTGAGATTACAGAAGATAAACTTGCTATAGCTCGTCAAGCAGATTTGATTATGCGAGAAGAGTTAGATAGGCATGGACTCTATGATGCAGTCTGGCAGGCACTTATAGTGATTTTGCCATTGCGTTCTGTAGGAGTGATGGGGGATTCTCGTACCTATGGTTTCCCTGCTGTATTTAGAGCGGTAACTAGTGCTGATGCTATGACTGCTGATTGGGCCAAACTGCCCCATGATTTTCTTGCAGCACTTAGCACCCGCATCACTAATGAAGTCCCAGAAATCAACAGAGTAGTTTACGACATTACAAGTAAACCCCCGGGCACTATAGAGTGGGAGTGAGATGCGATTAACTAGTACATCCAACCCTCTCGTCAAACTGACTCGTAGCCTGCATACTAGAGCTGCTCGTAAAGAAACAGGACTTTGTTTGCTCGAAGGTGAAACCTTAGTGAGAGAGGCTCTTAGTTCTGGACTGAAGCTCAGGTATATTTTTGCTACTGAGATTATAGAGGATCTTCAAATCGGTTCAGAGACAGTCTTTCATCAAGTAACAGAGGACTTGCTGGGATATATGTCTACTACTAGTAGTTATCCAGCTATTTTAGCTATAGCTGAACCGGCTATAGTAACGGCTCCTTTGCAGAGTCACTTAGCAATCTACCTCGAGGCTATCCAAGACCCCGGTAATCTGGGAGCCATTATTAGGACTGCTTTGGCTGCTGGCGTAGATACTATATTTTTGAGTGAGGCTAGTGTTGATGTGTATAATCCCAAAGTCCTAAGAGCCTCTATGGGAGCGGTTTTCAGGGCCTATGTTCAGCACCGGTCTTTAGCAGAACTCCAATATCAGCGTGTTCTGGGGACAAGTAGTCATCAGCTTAATAGTAGAGTCCAAAATTATCAAGACCTTCACTTATCTTCTGATGAGTCTGTTCTGTTGCTTTTGGGTAACGAGGGGCAGGGTTTGTCTTCTGAGGCTTTGAGCCTAGCTACGGATCTCATTCAAATCCCCATGGATAATGGTTTTGAGAGCCTTAATGTTCTTGCTGCTGCTTCTGTGATTTTGTTTAGCCTGAGAGATTTTATTAGAGGCGCTACTAGATGAAACTAGAACAGTATTTAGCTTTGGATATTGGTAAAGTCAAAACAGGCATAGCCAAAGCAGATCCTCTAGGCATAGTAATTAGAGCCCTGAGAACAGTCCCAACAGAGCAGTTACTAACTGAGCTTCAAAAATTAAGTCAGGATTATGAAATAACAAAGTTGATCATAGGCTTGCCCATCAATATGGATAACACAGAGGGAGATCAAGCTAAATATGTTCGTAACTTAGTAGATAATATATTATCCGCACAAATATTATCCGCTGAGATAATTTTTGAAGACGAGAAACTAAGCTCAGAAGCCGCTATAGAAGAGCTAAGAGAGCAGGGGATTAAGATACGAGAAAACAATAAAAACCTAGTGGATAGTCAAGCAGCAGCCTTAATTTTGCGCCAATATTTTGCTAAATTCTAGGTCATTCAGACTACTTTAGCCGTTCTCCCTCCAAAGCGACTAGTCTTTTGGATTTAATTCTGCATCTCAAATCCGCTAAATAGAGCAGGGATTCTCATCAAAATACTGCTCATAAAGTATATAGCGAAGAATTATGGATTTGTTTGCTAATACATCTATCCCAAGTTTAGAGATTGCTTTGAGTGGCCTTGCTCAACGCCAGACTAGTATTGGCGAGAATCTGGCTAATGTTAGTGTACCTGCTTATAAATCTCAACATACTAGTTTTGAAAACAATCTTCAGCAAGCTCTCGCTCATCATCGCAAGCAAAGCCAGTCTCTAACTACTACTGATGAGCAGCATATGCAAATAGGCGTAAATTCTTTTGATACAGATGAGATTGTAGAGACTAGCACAGACTTAGATACTGAGATTCATTCAGCTGGCAATAATGTAGATATAGATGCTGAGATGGTTAATTTGGCTAAGACTGGTTTGCAGTACAGAGCTGCTACACAAATGGCTCGCAGGCAAATAGATCAACTTAGATCTGTGATTAGGGGGGCTAACTAATCATGGGAATGGATCCTCTCAATATAGCTGGTAGCGCTTTGACTTCAGAGAGACTAAGAATGGATGTCATCTCTAGCAATATAGCCAATATCAATACGACTCGTAATCACCTAGGCCAAATCCAGCCCTACAAGCGGCAAGTAGCCGTTTTCAAAACAATTTTAGATGACACCGAAGGCAAAGTTAAAGGTGTGACGGTCGATCATATCGAAGATGATACAGCTCCTATGCGTTACGCTTATGAGCCCGGTCATCCAGATGCCAATGCTGCTGGCTATGTAGTCTATCCTAATATTTCTGTCGAAAAAGAAATGGTAGATATGGCGACTTCTAAAGCAGCTTATGAGGCGAATGTAACTGCTATTCAAACATTCAAAACTATGTTTGATTCGGCTTTGGAGATTTGAGATTATGGATTTGAGCCCGATTAGATTTCAAGCAGAACCCTTTGCTAGACCAGTTTTCAGGGCTAGTGCTCAGTATACAGAAGGAGCAGAGGGCTCTGATACTGGTTTTGCAGCCAGTTTAAATAAAGCTATGACTAATCTGAATGATGTCCAAAAAAATGCAAAAGTTATGATGGAAGATTTTTCTGCTGGCGCAAATATCCCTGTTCACGAGGTGATGATGAGCATGGAGAAAGCAGATCTTAGTATGAATTTGGCTTTGCAAGTACGCAACAAAGTCCTAGAAGCTTACGGGGATATTATAAGGATGCAAATTTAATAGAGGATATATATTATGGCCGACCTACAAACGATAGAAGCTAAAGCACAAGAAATCCCAGAGCCCACTAAAATGCAGTCTACGATTGCTTCTGGGCCTAATCCTGACGCGCCACTGACTCGTCAGTCTTTTGTGATGCCTAAACCTAATCGCACTATGATGATAGTGATGATTTTTGTTGCGGTGATAGGACTAGGTTTATTTATTTTGTCTTTCATTAAACCTAAATATCAAGTTTTATACACGGGACTAGATCAGTCGGATGCTGCCGCCATTAGTTCGTATCTTCAAAAAAATAAAATAGAATTTAAGATATCGGAGACAGGAGAGATTATCAGCGTGGTGAATGCTTCTGTGCCCAAACTCAGACTAGAATTGGCTTCTAAGGGTATGCCTCGTGGTAATGGAGTGGGTTTTGAGATTTTTGACAAGACTAATCTTACAGTTACAGATTTTGGTCAAAAGCTAAATTATGTAAGAGCCTTAGAAGGAGAGCTATCTAGGACTATTAGTTCTTTGGAGTCTGTGAAGGCAGCTAAAGTACATTTAGCCTTAGCCAAAAAAAGTGTTTTCAAGGAACAAGAAGAAAAATCTACTGCTAGTGTGGTCATAAGTCCCGCTCTAGGACAAGCTTTGAGCCTAGAACAAGTCAAAGGCATTAGGCATCTAGTTGCAAGCGCAGTCCCAGATCTAAACCCTAGTGATGTGCAGATTACAGACTCTACTGGTAAATCCCTAGTTTCTATGCTGGATGATGAAGGTACTATAAGTTCAGAAAAACTGTCTCACAGAGAAGATCAAATTAAAGCTTATGAAAAAGACCTAGAGAACAATCTACATACTATGCTGATACCTATCCTTGGCGAGCAGAATGTTCTTGTTAATGTCAAAGCTGAGATGAATTTTGATGAAGCTGAAATGGATGTAGAATTATTTAATCCAGTAGCAGCTGATGGTACTAAGCAGGAACCCATAGTTCGTAGTGAGAAAGTAGTCAGTGAAAAATATAGCAAAGGCGGTGCTGGAGCAGCTTCTGGGGCTCCGGGAACCCAAAACAATATTCCTAGTTTTGTAGGTACTAATAGAAGTTCTGCCAATGACAAAGACTATCAAAAAGATGATTCTACTCGTAATTACGAAGTGAGTAGGTCTGTAGAACATATCAAAAAAGCTAGCGGTATAGTCAAAAGAGTCTCTGTCGCTGTTGTTGCTAATAAAGACCTTAGCCCTTCTGAGAGAGCGACTTTAAGAGAGACTGTTATCGTTGCTGCTGGACTTAATCTTGAGCGAGGAGACCAAGTCGCTATTACTGGTATTAGATTCTCTACGGCTCCTCATTTAGGCATAGAAGCTAAACGAGAAGCTAAAGCAATGTTAGATGGTGAGCGAATGGCTATGATCAAAAAATACATGGCTCTCATAGTGTCTGTTTTGGTAGCTTTATTGGCTCTTGGTTTATTGTTAGTATCACTTAAGGCACCAATAGACACCAAACAGGCTCGTAGACTGGAAGAGCTGCTCTCAGAAGAAGAGATACCCCTCTTAAATTCTATTAATGAGAAACTCAAAGAAGCTGAGGAAACTTTTCATCGCAAACTATCTGATGGTGGCAAGCCGACTTTATCTCAAATGAAAAAAGAACTCTCCAAGTTAGCCTACGAACATCCAGATACTGTAGCAAGAGGACTCAAAACTTATTTACAGGAGGTCTAATTAATGCAATTCCAATCTAATATCTTCAAAGAGGGACTGAAAGTCGCTGATAATAAGGTTTTGGTTGGCGCTGTAGATCTCAATGATCTACCATCTAAAGCTAAATATATTCATTTGATGTTAGAAGAGGCTACAGAAGAAGCCCACAAGATGGCTCAAGCTATTATCGAGAATGCTCATCATCAAGCGGATCAAATGAGACAAGACACAGAGAATTCTCTAGAAGAGATTAGGACCCAAGCCCGTAAAGAAGCTTATGAAGAGGGTTTTACGGCTGGCACCCTAGATGCAACTGCTAAGGCAGATGAGATTTTTAGTGAAATTTTGCGTACTATGGGACAGAGTTTGCAAGAGTTGGAGCGCTTGCGTAAAGAAACTCTAGAAGGTGAAGAAGAAAGAGTCGTTAAGCTTATTAGTCTTATAGCTTATAAAATCATTCAGAGAGATTTGACTTATGATCCGAAGTCTTTTTATGAGATGCTTAGACAGGCTATCGCTAATCTAGACCATAAGCCAGAAGTCTCTTTGTATCTGCATCCTCAGAGTGCAGCTAAGCTCAAAGAACTCAAACCCCAACTCTTGGCTGACAATCCCGGTTTGGAAACACTCAATATCATAGCTAGTAAAAAATTAGGACCCGGAGAACTTATTCTAGAGAGCGCCCAAGAACGAAGAGATCTTCGATTATCTAGTCAAATCAATGAAGCACTTGCGACACTGCTCAAACACAATCCCCAAGAGGAAGCTAGCTAATATATGAAACTTGATTTTGATAATCTTGAAGCCAAAATCCAAGCTAAATCTGGTTTTAGTCCTTGTCTTGGCAAGGTTACTAAGATAGTAGGTCTTATTATCGAAGCAGATGGTCTTAAAACCCAATTAGGAGAACTTTGTTATATAGAAAGAGAAACAAATCACATGATTGATGATCTTGGAATAGCAGATCTTGGTCGCAATTTATTAGAAGAACGAGCTCTTAAAGCTGAGGTGGTGGGCTTTAGAGACACTAAAACTTTATTGATGCCTCTTGGTGAGATGAGAGATATACAGATGGGAGCAGCTGTGATACCTAGCTCTAAGCCTATAACTATTAATATAGGCCCGCAGCTTTTGGGTAGAGTTATAGACCCCTTCGGTAATTTTATAGATGATGGTATTCAGATTAAAGCCAAGGAAGAATTAAGACAATGGTCAGATAGTCCTCATCCTCTCAAACGCTCTAGAATTACAGAGCGTATACATTTTGGACTTAGAGCTATAGATGCTTTCTTGAGTTGTGGTATGGGGCAGAGGCTTGGAATCTTCTCAGGATCTGGGATTGGTAAAAGTACTTTGCTAGGCATGTTGGCTCGTAATTCTAATGCGGATCTTAATGTGATTGCTTTGGTAGGAGAGAGAGGCCGTGAAGTAAGAGAGTTTATCGAGGATAATCTTGGTGCAGAAGGTCTCAAAAAATCTATAGTTATAGTTGCGACAGGGGATGAAGCGAATTTACTCAAAGTCAAGGCAGCTCTTTTTGCTCATTCGATAGCAGAATATTTTCGGGATATTCACGGTAAGAATGTTCTACTGATGTTAGATAGTGTTACCCGCGTAGCGCTTGCCCAAAGAGAGATAGGACTCGCTATAGGAGAACCCCCTGCAACTAGAGGCTATACCCCTAGTGTTTTTGCTCTGTTGCCTAAGCTACTTGAAAGATCTGGTACTGGCAGCAAAGGCACTATTACTGCGCTTTATACGGTTTTGGTAGAAGGTGATGATCTGAATGAACCAGTGAGTGATATAGTGCGAGGAGTTCTTGATGGACATATAGTCCTTAGTAGAGCTTTAGCAGAACGAAATCATTTTCCTGCGATAGATGTACTTGCGTCTATTAGTAGGGTGATGCCTCAGGTTGTTGATGACAAGCACAGGGTGATAGCCTCTCAAATCCGTTCCCTGCTTGCCACCTACAAAGAAGCCCAAGATCTAATTAACATAGGAGCTTATCATCAAGGTTCAAACCCAGAGATAGATAAAGCTATCAAGGCTTATCCCAAAATTATTCAATTACTTAAACAAGATGTTAGCGAGCATACTGATTACGGAGATCTATTAGATCAGATGGCTAAAATTATAGTTTGATTTGAGTCTTGGGCAAGTGGTACAGGACTCTTTACTTTTAATTAGTCGCTTAACTTCTGTTAGTGGTAGCGGATTGCCTTCTATGGAAGTTGAAGAATGTACAGAATCGTCTATTAATCGCCTACAGGCTCTAGGCTAATTTCCCAGCAGCCTTAGCCCAAGCTTGAATATGGGGAACTTTCGCATCGAGGAATTTCATAAAACCACCGCTAAGGATGAATTCTTTTTTGAGTGCATCAAGTTCAAAATGGTAATTATGACCAGCAGCACTAATAGTCTGTTGTAGTAAATCTATAGTAATTTCGGTTTTAGCTTTTGCTAAATTCTGGATCTCGCTTGCACTGAGTTGTATGGGTATTATGCCGTTGTTATAGCAGTTGTCCTCAAAAATCCTAGCGAAACTCACTGCAACTACAGCCTTAAAACCTCTATCCAAAATAGCCCAAGCAGCATGCTCTCTAGAAGAACCACAACCAAAATTTTCTAGAGTCAAAATGATAGCAGCATCTTCATGTTCAATAGCATCTAGAGGGTTATTAGGTAGATCCTCGAAGAGGTATTGTCCTAGTCCAGTTTTGGAGATGCCAGTAAGATAGCGGGCAGGTATAATCTGGTCTGTGTCTATGTTTGAGTAAAGTACTTCTAGGGCTTTAGCTTTGATTTGCATCTGTTTTATCCTAGCATGGAGCTAAGCGGGCTTTGTAATAACTCACTTGGCTACTAGACTGCAAGCCAGAGGCGGGGGGAGCACAACAAGTCTATTTTATACAGGCTCTATATGAATAGTAATCTGTGCTTGTCCATGTTTGTGGATAATGCGTTCCTCGAGATCATGGCAGATTTCATGAGCCTCCCTAAGCGAATCAGTTCGAAACTGTACATCCATTTCTAAAAATCTTTCATCATGTACTTGCCTAGAGCGAAGATTCTTGAAACCTTCTATTTGAGGGATATCTAGGACCAGTTCCTCTATGTCTTGAGGGAATAACCAAGCTTCATCTACAAGTATAGGGATGGTATGTTCTAGTATTTTGAGACCACTGCGAGCTATAACCGCAGCTATAACTATGCCTAGTATGGGGTCCAGAATATAATAACCCTGAATAATAAAATATGTACTGGCTAGAATGGAGATGGTGATGAGGATATCCGAGAAAGTATGTTCAGCATCAGCAGCCAAAAGCTGGCTAGAATATTTGACAGCCGCAGCCCTTTCGTAGAGCCAGACGCAGAGGTTGATGATGAGTGTTAGAACTAATAGTCCTATAGTCCAATGATCTATCTGAGGTAATTCCATTGGATTGAGGAACCTCATAATAGATTTTTCTATCAACTCAAAAGATGCTATAGCCAAAAAAGCAACTACAGCTAAAGCTCCCAGAGTCTCGAACTTACTATGACCATAAGGATGGTCTTTGTCAGGGGGTTCTGCTGCTATAGCTATCATAACCAAAGCTATGACATTGTTGAGGCTGTCTATCCCAGAGTGTATACCATCAGCAATGATGCTCAGGGACTGGGTTTTGAGACCTATGTAGAATTTAATAGCAAGGACTAGTAGATTGAGTCCCAAAATGACCAATAGAACTTGATTAACAGCTTTAGAATTGTTGGATAGATGACTAGGCGCAGTTAAGTGCAAGCTAGTTACCTAAACCGTTAACTATTACTACCACTAAGCTACTTAGGTCTGACATTTTGAAGATGCCAAAATACAGAAGCCCAATTACAGAGAGCATTATAGAGAGATGAGCCCATTTGCGAGCAGTGATATCTGCTGAACAAGCATTGACCTCACTGTTTTTGGAGCAGCAGTTAGCTATCCAAGACTGAATGGTCTTAAGAGGACAGCAGCAGATCTCTGTATCACTAAGAGATTTAACGGCATTAGAGGGACTGTCTACTATCATGATTTTGGCAAGATAGAGATAGTAGTAGAGTCCTACGATAGAGCCTACTAAGCCAACTACAGCCAAGACCTGACCTATCCAAAGCCCGCTACTGAAGGCTGTTGCAAACAAAAAGAATTTGGCAATAAAGGCAGCAGGAATAAAAGGTAAGCCAGCTAAGTTGATAAGGCAGATACTAAAAGCAATAGCAGTAACGGGGCGTTTGGTGATAAGACCAGCTAGGTCATAGATATTATCGCTGCCAGTCTCAGACTCGATATAAATCGCAGACATAAAAGCACCAGTGTTCATGATGGCGTAAATGCTGAGATATATAACCATAGATTTGATGCTATCTGCTTGTAAAACCACCAACCCTATAAGTAAATAACCTGCTTGGGCTATAGAAGAATAGGCTAGTAAGCGCTTAATCGAAGTCCTAGAGAGGATTTGAACGAGACCTACCCAATTACCTAGGATAATAGAAAGCAAAGCCACCACTCCCAAGAGAACAGAGACTAGATCCGAGCTGATGACTGTAGCAAAAAGTCTAATAGCAAAAGCGAAGGCTGCTGTTTTGGAGACCACGGATAAAAAAGCTGTAGTAGTAGTGGGGGCTCCAGTATAAACATCTGGCGACCAGTTGTGAAAAGGAACAGCAGCTAACTTAAAAGCTATAGAACCCACTAGTAATGCGGCTATTAGAGCCTCTAGTCCAAAACTCAAGGCATCTCCAAGAGAAGCCATGCGGTATTGTACTGCAGCAAAATTAGTAGACGCCGTAAGTCCGTAAATAAAAGAACTAGCTAGTAAGAACATGGCTGTAGCTGTAGCTGAGGCGAGTAAGTATTTGATGCCAGCCTCATTAGATTTTTGGTTGCGCCTAGCATAAGCAGCTAGCAATATACTACTAAGACCCAGAGTCTCAAGTGCCACAAAAACCACAAGAAAATCATTAGCCCCTGTGAGGAAAGCCGCTCCTAGAGTGGCACAGAGCAGTATCGGGTAGTATTCAGCAGGACTCTCTAGAGATTTAAGATAGGATCCAGAGCCTAGGCTAATAATAAAAGTTACAAAATAAATAATAGTTCTAAAAAATACAGACAAGGTATCTGAGATGAAAGAATCAGAGAAGATGGTTACAGTAGAGACAGGTAGACCTTCACTACCTAATAAGAACCGTTGCACCAAAGCTGGTAAAAGTAGGGCTAAACAATAAAAAGCAGCTAGACCAAGCGAGATAGAGGTCACCACAGGCACTGAGTGTTTGGCTTTGGGGTTGAGACTCATCAATAAAGTCAAGACTAAACCTGCAAGCACAAATAGTTCAGGCATCAAAATTTCGCGAATTAATATCCAATTCATAATATAAAGCTCTAGGCAAGTCTATTGTAGGCTAAAGCTAGAGAGCAGGCAAGCGCAGAGCTGAATTTTGGGTTAAAGTAAGCTAGAGAGGAATTTTCGGGCGACTCATGATTAGTCTTATCGTATTTTTTTGCCTTCTAATACTTCCCGCTAATGCTGCTATCTATGCACCAGCAGATCAGGCTATAGATCTTGGTCTGCGTAATGGTACTCATATGTGGCAGACAGGGACAAGGTTTGAGCAGATAGAAAAAAAATTCCGCAAACATTATTATGAATTAGTAGACGCTAATATCAAACCAGATGATGATGAATTTTATGTCAGCAGTATTTATGACATCAACAACAAAATCCCCAAAGCTCTCATTAAGCGTTCCACCAATCAGCGTACAGGAGAGGTTTTCAGCACTTCTGTAGAGTTTGGTGTAGGAGATCTGCTGGCTGATGACCTGATTATAGATGAGATAGTGGTGAGACCCCGCAAATATATAATAGTCAGACGCATCTCTACTGGGGCCCAATATCAGCTCAGAGTTAGTTATGGTCTCAATAAATCTAGATTGATACCTAGGAGGGATTAGTGCTGTGCTGATGGATTCGCAATTTATTTTGCAGCGGGTCCTTAAGGCGGGTTTGTGTTGACTAATGGCGGCTTCATAACCAATTCTTAACCAGAATTGAAGATAATGGTT
>CAZASO010000049.1:0-11902 GCA_964487825.1 uncultured Gammaproteobacteria bacterium | reverse complement strand
ACCTCAGGCTACCCACCCGCCTCCCCTCTCTGATTAGAGATACTCTGACACCAACGATTCACTGCACTAAAAGCAAAACTCAGAGGATCACAGACTTTCTTGAAAGGTTTTAGACTAGTTTCTCCTAGTAAATGTGTGATAGCTCCTAGAACTTGAGCATAACCGGAGCTGAACATAAACAATCTTCCAGATTTTAGATGCCCGATTTTCATACTCTCGAAAGCTTGGCAAAATCTCCCAAGATCTACTAACACAACTGCAATTTTGCGGCCAGTCTCACCTAAGAGTAATTCCAAAGGTTTCCAGAGCAGGACTGCTGTATTGGAGAGCAGTCCAGAGATGACATCCAAGAGAGCGAACTCATGTTTCATAAGATTGGAGCCAAGATTCCGCCAGTCACCAAAAAGTTTTGTTTGTATTTTAGTCCAAGCTAGTTTGATGTGAGATTTATAATCAGCCCAAGAACTAAATTTATCTTTGCTGTTTATGATATTGAAGCCTCGCCCTAGAACATAGTTCCCAAGCGCGATTCCGCGACTTATAAAATAATCTTCCCCTTTGCTGAAGAAAGGTATAATCACATCAAACAAATGTCCCAAAGAGCTGAGATAATCACGATTAGGTATTAGGGTAATTAGATTTCTAACTGAATTACTAATCTGAAAAAACCTATTTCCAAGATCCGCCACTTTGCTAACTTTTTGGATTTGAGAACTATCTGCCTTACTAAGCCCAGTTTCCAAAAAAGCAGAAGCTAGGAGGGTGAGTAAGACTGCGACATTAGTACCGTTGAGTAGAAGATCTAGATGAGGATATTGGTTCTTAGATTTTTGGCCAACAAAGACTTTCTCGGCGAACTTGATGAGCGATGGGAGCGGCACTTACAATTTGCATAACGCAATGTACCATAACATATGGTTGAAACTAGAGGCTTTAGCTAGAGCAAACCCATATTATAATATTATTATAATCACCGTAAAAACCAAGCCGCTAGCTACTTATCTACAGAGCTTAGCTATTAGTAGGGGTGGTTTATTGAATTTATTTGGATCTAGCTCTAGGCGCGTATCTTCTGATCTAGCTTTGGCTAGTTTTCTTTTATAAACTTCGATATTGACGGCTTTGGGTAGAGCTTCTTCGCGGCTTTGCCTAGCTTCTGTTTTGCTTCCCAGTCTTTGTGTTATTAGTTCTCTTACGCTGTTTTTCAAATTAGCTCCCATTAATTTCCCCTTGCTGATAGATCTAATAGACTACATTTAGGTTAAGCCTAAGTTAAGATAGCCTCAGCTATTTTTACAAAGCCAAGTTTCTACTCATTTTGCTCTCGCTTTGAACAAATTCTTAAGTATTAGAGCCTTTTTTAGCTCTTAATCTCCAAGAGCTTTTGCTATCATTAAAAGCCGTCCTTTAGCGAGTATATTTTATCTCGCACAAAACAAAATGGCCGTCAAAAAAATCAAACCTAGAACCCCCGGCAGTCGCGGAACTATACTCCTCGATCGCAGTGAGCTGAGCAAAAAACACTCAGGCAAAGGCATAGTCAAGTCTCTTGTCTCCAAGCTCAAAAAACATACGGGACGCAATAACCAAGGGCGTATCACCTGTCGTCACAAAGGCGGCGGCAACAAAAAAAAATACCGCCTCATAGACTTTAAGCGCGATAAGATCGGAGTTCCAGCCATAGTGCGGGAACTAGAGTATGATCCCAACCGCAATGTACATATAGCTCTTTTGTTTTATGCAGATGGCGACAAACGCTACATACTAGCCCCCAAAGGTCTAGTTATAGGAGCTAGCCTCAGTTCAGGTCCCGAAGCGGAGTTCAAGCCGGGTAACGCCATGGCTCTTCGTGATATCCCTCTAGGTGAAGTCGTTCACAACATAGAACTACAAGCCGGTCGTGGAGCGCAGTTGGTACGCAGTGCTGGCGGTAGTGCTCAGCTCCTCGCCAAAGAATCCAACTATGCGACTTTGAGGATGCCATCTGGAGAGATGCGCAAAGTCCTTCTAGATTGTTTTGCGACTATCGGTGAGTTAGGTAACTCAGACATCAAGAATGTGGTTCTTGGCAAAGCCGGTCGTAGCCGTCATCGTGGCATTAAGCCTACAGTTCGTGGTTCTGCTATGAACCCTGTAGACCACGCTCATGGTGGAGGCGAAGGCAAAGCCCCTATCGGTGGTATTCCTAAGAGTCACACAGGTAAGAGACTCGGTCTCAAAACCCGTAAGCGTAAGAATGCTTCTAACAGGTTGATTATCACCAGCAGAAAAGGAAGAAAAGTAGCAGGTATATAAGATGGGAAGATCATTCAAAAAAGGTCCATATGTACATGAGTCTCTCTGGAAAAAAGTAAAAGAGACCAAAGAAAAAGGCGAACGCAGAGTTATTAGGACTTGGAAACGAGCATCCATGATACTTCCAGACTTTGTAGGACTTACTATCGCTGTTTATAACGGTCGCAAATTTGTGCCAGTTTATTGTACAGAGTCTATGGTTGGACATAGACTTGGTGAGTTCGCTCTGACTCGTACCTTCAAAGGTCACGCAGGAGCCAAAAAAGCATCAGTGCCCGGAGCAGCCCCAGCCAAAAACTAATAATCAGCCATGACACAAACATCCACAGCCAAAAAAACTTTTATCAGGCAGACAGCCCGTAAGATGCGCCGCACCGTGAACCTTATTCGCGGACTTAGAGCTGGCGAAGCCGTTCAGAAACTGTCTTTCATGCCTTATGCAGCAGCAGAGCCAGTCCGTAAACTTCTAGAGAGTGCTATTGCTAACGCCAGAACCAACCATGGTTTTGATGAAGCTGAGCAGCTTCACATCTCTCAGTTCTGTGTTGATGATGGTCCTGTCCTCAAACGCTGGAGAGCAGCCTCTAAAGGTAGAGCGGCTTCCATCCTCAAACGCAGTTCTAGACTTTCAGTAGTGCTTAGTGAGCTGAACGCAGCTGACTATGCTCGTCATATCGCAGCTAACTCTCGTCGTCGCAAAAAACCCGTCACAAAGGGAGACCAATAAATCCATGGGCCAAAAAGTATCACCACGCGCAAATAGATTAGGAGTCATAGATAGTGCAGACTCCATTTACTATGCTGCTTTTAGATCAGGACATTTAGCATCTTTGCTCCAAGAAGACACTTTGCTTCGCAAAATGCTCAAACGCAAACTCAAGAATGCTGGTCTCAGTAAGATCCTTATACAGCGCAAACCCGGTCAGGTACAGATTAGTCTCGTTACTGCTAGACCCGGACTCATTTTGGGCAAAGGTGGAGAAGGTGTAGATCAGCTTCGTAAGGAGCTTTCAGCCATCATTAACAGATCTGATGTTTCTTTAATCATCAATGTTTTCGAAGTCAACAAAATCGACATTGACGCAAACCTAGTCGCTGAGTCTATTTGCCAGCAGTTAGAGCGTCGTATCGCTTTTAGACGCGCCATGAAACAATCCATACAGCGCACTATGAGAGCAGGTGCTAAAGGCATCAAAATCATAGTCTCAGGTAGATTGGGTGGCGCAGAGATTGCTCGTAGCGAAAAAGACCATGAAGGCAGCGTTCCTTGTCATACTTGGAGAGCTGATATTGATTATGGTTTTGCAGAAGCTATGACTACTTATGGCATTATTGGCTGCAAAGTCTGGATTAATCGTGGTCTACTCAAACCCGGCGAAAAATCCAAACCCAATCTCAAAGCGGCAGCAGGTTCCACTACAGAGGAGATGGCAGCAGCAGTCTAATATAAGGTCCCCATATGTTACAACCCAAAAGAACTAAATTTAGAAAACAAATGCGCGGTCGCATGAAAGGTCATGAGACTCGTGGTGCTTCTGTCCAACTTGGAGATATTGCTCTTCAGGTTTTGGATTCTGGCTGGATTAGTTCTCGCCAGATAGAGGCAGCGCGCCGTGCTATGAGCCGTCACATCAAGAGAGGTGGTCGGATTTGGATTCGAGTTTTCCCTGACAAACCAGTCACCAAAAAACCCGCTGAAACCCGCATGGGATCTGGCAAAGGTAATCCAGAGTTTTGGGTAGCTGTAGTTAGACCGGGTAGAGTTCTATTCGAGATAGAAGGCATAGATTTGGCTATTGCTACTAGGGCGCTAGAATTAGCTTCTGCCAAATTCCCAGTCAGATGTCGCATCATCAGAAGGGAGGGACTCTAAACCATGTTACTTAAGACTAAAGACCTTATAGACAAATCAGTCACAGAACTCACTGAAGAACTAGTCTCCCTCCAAGAACAACTCTTCAAAGCCAAGATGCAACTTAGTGCTAGACAATTAGACAACACTAGCTTGCTTCGTACACTTCGTCTTAGCATCGCTAGAGTCAAAACCCTCATCAGCCAAAAAGGAGAGACAGCCAATGCCTAAAAGAGAACTCAAAGGTACTGTCAAAAGTAATAAAGCCAACAAAACTATCATAGTCCAAGTTGCTCGTAGCAAAAAACATCCCCGCTACCTCAAGATCATGAAATTCACTAAGAGTTTTGCTGCTCATGATGAGCAGAACCAAGCTTCAGAAGGTGATGTAGTCGTCATCCAAGAATCTAGACCCATCAGTAAAACCAAAACATGGGTCCTCAAAGAGATAGTAGAGAAGGCAGTGTAAGAATGTTAGGTCAAGAAAGCGAATTAGATGTAGCAGACAATACTGGCGCAAGACGCGTCAGGATTATTCGTGTGCTCAAAGCCAATTCCGATGCGGCAGAGCTAGGCGATGTTTTTGTGGGTGCAGTCAAACTTGCCACACCTAATATGCCAGTCAAAAAATCCGATAAAGTTCGTGCTGTAGTAGTGCGCATGAAAAAACGCCGCAAAAGAGCAGATGGTAGCTGGATTAGTTTTGATGATAATGCTTGTGTCATTATCGACAAAGACGGTAACCCTCGTGGTTCCCGGGTTTTCGGACCTATAGCAAGAGAGTTGCGTGAAACAGGATACATGAAGATAGTATCCCTCGCTCAGGAGGTAGTCTAATGGCTTATATCGTAGAGAAAAAAACACTTAAAACCCTCAAATCTAGAAGACATAGACCTAAGACCAAAGGTAAACTCAACTACACCAAAGCTGCAGTTAAAACTCGCGTCAAAAAAGGCGGGGTGATATTGACCTCTAGAGCTTTGGTCAAACCCGGCTCATCTAACCTAAGACCCAAACTCCATGTACATCGTGGAGACACAGTTGTAGTTATCAGTGGAGCAGACAAAGGCAAAGTCGCCAAAGTCCTAGAAGTCTATAGAGCTTCTGGCAAAATCCTAGTCGAAGGTGTTAATATTCGCAAAAAACACCAACGCCCTTCTGCTATGAACAGGGAAGGAGAGATCATTTCTGCCGAAAAACCTATTTTTGCATCCAAAGTCATGATCTGGGATTCTAGTCGCAATAAGCCTACTAGAGTGGCTTCCAAGACTCTTAATGATGGCAAAAAAGTCCGTATCGCTAAACTTAGTGGAGAACAGCTAGATTAATTATGAAATCCCTCAAAGATAAATATACAGAAGAAATCAAAGCAGCCCTAAAAGCCAAGCTCGGGCTTACTAATGATTTTGCGGTGCCTAGGCTCCAGAAGATAGTCATTAACTTTGGTTTAGGTGAGTCAGCCAGCAACGCCAAAACTTTGGACAATGCCATCAAAGATTTAGAGCATATCTCTGGCCAAAAACCTATTATCACCAGATCCAAAAAATCTATTTCTGGCTTCAAAATCCGTGAGCAACAAGCTATAGGACTCAAAGTCACTTTGCGTGGCACGAGGATGTTCAACTTCCTCTCCAAACTTGTGAATATAGCCCTGCCTAGGATTAGAGACTTCCAAGGGATCTCTCCTAAGAGCTTTGATGGCAGAGGTAATTATTCTTTGGGTCTCAAAGAACAATTAGTCTTCCCTGAGATTAGATACGACCAAGTAGATGCTGTAAGGGGCATGGATATTACTTTCTGTACTACCGCTACAGATGATGCAGGAGCTAAAGCTTTGCTTGAGGCTTTGGGTATGCCCTTCAAACGCGGTCATAAAGCCCAAATACAGGAGGCTATAGCAGCATAAGGATTTAATTATGGCCAAAAAATCATCAGTCGAAAAAATGCAAAACAAACAGAAACTTGTTATCAAGTACGCTGCCAAAAGAGCTGAATACAAAAAACAACTAGCTAACCCAGAATTAGATTTTGAAGAGCGTATGCTCATCCAAAAAAAACTAGAAGCTTTACCTGCTAATTCTTCCAAGGTTCGCCATCGTAATCGTTGCTGGCTCACAGGTAGATCCAGAGGTTATCATCAGGACTTAGGCTTATGTCGTAATGCACTCAGGAAGATGGCTCATGAAGGTATGATCCCCGGTCTAACAAAAGCGAGTTGGTAAGATTATGAAAACCCAAAACAACAAGATATCCAATGACCCCATCGGCGATTTTTTAACTAGGATTCGCAATGCTCTTGCTGTCCACAAAACTAGCGTAAGCATACCCTACAGCAAGCTCAAGGAGCAGCTTGCAGAACTTTTGCGCAAAGAAGGATATATCGTTAGTTATAGTATTTTGAATGCTGAGACAATTCCTTCCAAACTCATAGAAATTCAACTCAAATATAATTCTGCTGGTAATTCTGTTATTCGTGGCATCAAAAGGATCTCTAATCCCGGCTTGCGCAAATACAGCAAAGCCAAATATGCACCCAGAGTTTTCAATGGTCTTGGCATCAGTGTTTTGACCACCAACAAAGGACTTCGGACAGATAGAGCTGCTCGCAAAGAAGCTCTAGGAGGAGAGATACTCTGTCAAGTTTGGTAGGAGAATATCATGTCAAGAATAGGAAAAAAAGAAATCAATATCCCAGACAAAGTAGAACTCACTATCACTGAGTCTCCTCTAGGTCAGTTCATTCGCGTCAAAGGCCCTCTAGGAGAGCTTAGTCGCCAGTTTCGTCCAGAGATACAGTTTAGTCAGAATGCTGGTATTGTTACTCTTGCTCGTCGTAACGAAAGTAAACTATCTAGATCTTTGCATGGGTTGAGTCGTTCTCTATTAGCCAATATGATTTTGGGTGTTACCCAAGGCTTCAAAAAAGAACTAGAGATCCATGGAGTTGGTTACAGAGCTAAGCTAGCAGGAGCTAATTTGGATTTCCAGATAGGTAAATCTCACCCAGTGATAGTTCAACCGCCCTCAGGGATTAAGTTTGAAGTCCAAGACCAAACCAATATTATTGTTAGTGGTTCTGACAAGGAACTAGTGGGTCAAGTTGCTGCTGATATTATTTCTCTCAAACCACCAGAACCCTACAAAGGCAAAGGCATCAGAGTCAAAGGACAGAAGATCAAACGCAAAGCAGGTAAATCAGGAGCTAAGTCTTAATTATGGCAGTCATAGATAGAAGAGGTCAAAGACACAAACGACAAGTTCGTGCTCGCAAAAAAGTCAAAGGACTAGAAGAACGCCCGAGATTGGCGGTTTTTCGCTCCAATAAACACATTAGTGTTCAGCTCATTAACGACATCCAAGGAGCGACTATTTGTGGAGTAAGTTCTTACTCTGCTGAATTCAGAGCCAAAATCAATGGCTCCAATATCCCCGGTGCTGAAGTCATCGGCAAAGCTATCGCAGAGAAAGCCCTATCCAAAGGCATCAAAGAAGTCGTGTTTGATAGAGGTGGTAACCGTTATCATGGACGCGTCAAAGCCCTTGCTGATGCGGCTCGCAAGGCAGGACTAAATTTCTAAGGAGTAAGAATGTCAGAAGAAAATCCAGCATCAAACGAAATAGAGAATGATATTACTGAAGAGATTACAGAAGAGATTTCTCCAGAGATTGCTGAAGTAGCAGAAGCTATAGAAGCCAAAGTTCAAGTAGAGGGAGAAACCAATCTCCAAACCCCTAGAGCACCTCGTTCTTCTAACAAACAAAACCGCAAAGGAACAGCCACAGATGCTAGGCAAAAAGGTGGTGGACATGGTGGCAAACGCAGACGCAGAGGCGAAGAGCGCTCATCTAGAACAGAAGAAGCTAGTGAGTTCACCGAGAAAGTCGTTCAAGTTAGACGCGTTACCAAAGTTGTCAAAGGCGGCAAAAAAATGTCTTTTAGAGCAGCCGTAGTTATAGGCAACGAAAAAGGCAAAGTAGCAGTAGGTGTAGGTAAGGCCGCTGAGGTGCTAATTGCCATCAAAAAAGCTATCTCTGATGCTCGCAAACAAGTTGTTGAGATCACTACAGTATCTACTACTATTTCTCACTCTGTTTATGGTAGAGCTGGTGGCTCCAAAATCCTTCTCAAACCAGCAGCAGAAGGTACTGGTATCATCGCTGGTGGTACAGCAAGGATAGTTCTAGAGTTAGCAGGAGTGGGAGATATACTTGCCAAATCCCAAGGCTCCAAATCTCCGATCAATGTGGCAAGAGCCACACTCAAAGCTCTCCAAAGCTTGAGAACCTTCCAAGAAGTGGCTCAAGACAGAGGTCTATCCGTCAAGGAGATGCTTCATTAAAATCAGGAGTATATATTATGGCTACTAAGACCAAAACAACCAAATCCCACAAAGCCCTTAACATTCGTATGTTCAGAGGTATGGCTAAGGCAGATATCCGTCAGACCAAAATCTTATCAGCATTGGGTTTGCGCAAATCTGGTGCCATAGTTCAGCACGATGATAGCCCTACTATCAGAGGTATGCTATCTAAGGTCGCACATCTAGTAGAGGTAACTACAAATGACTAAAACACTATCGACATTGGCTCCCCGTAAAGGTTCTACTCGTCGTAAGATTCGTAGAGGCAGAGGTATCCCTAGTGGACACGGTAAAACTTCTGGTCGTGGACATCGTGGACAGAAATGCAGATCTGGCTACTCAGCCACTCCTCACAAAGAAGGCGGACAAACACCCTTATACAGGAGACTGCCTAAACACCAAGTCAATTCTCGTCCTAATCGCAAAACTTATTCTATTGTAAACCTCACAGATTTGCAAAAACTCGCAGATGCTGGTATCAAAGAGATAGATGTGATTACTCTTATCGAGAACGGCATCCTCAAATCCATCGAAAAACATGGACTCAAGGTTTTAGCCTCAGGAGAGATCAAATCCCCCGTGAATGTGATTGCCATGAAGTTTAGCGCTGCGGCTGAAGAAGCCATCAAAACTGCTGGTGGTTCAGTCACAGTCCTTGACGAATAAAAATGACCAAACCCACAAAAGAGACTCAGGATTTGAGCTTAGAGGATATCTTCTCTACTTCAGGTCTTAAAGAAAAAATAGGCTTCACTTTATTACTCATAGCTATTTATAGATTAGGAGTTCATATCCCTCTTTATGGAATAGACCAAGCCGCCCTCAAATCCAATCCCAGTCTATCTTCTGGGCTTATGGGTCTTGTAGATATGTTTGCTGGTGGTGCTTTGAGCGCTCTGTCTATTTTCGCTCTTGGTGTTGGTCCTTATATCACCACTAGTATTATTCTTCAGTTACTTACAGAGCTTATCCCAGCTCTCAAAGATCTTCAGAGATCCCAAGGAGAAGAAGGTCGCAAAAAATTCCAACAGATTACTAGGCTTGGAACCATTATCTTAGCTGGGATACAGAGTTTTGCACTTTGTCGTTTTTTAGATGTTACGCAAATAGCAAGATCCCCAGATTTCTTTTTTTATCTCAGATCTATCATAGTGCTTTCAGTTTCAGCTCTTTTTGTGATGTGGATAGGTGAGATTATCACTGAAAAAGGCATAGGTAATGGAGCTAGTCTTTTGATTTTTTGTGGTATTGGCTCCAAACTTCCTATCATGATTTCCAATACTGCAACTGCGGTTCAGATTGGGACTAGTCCTGATTGGGGTGTAGCAGCCTTACTTGTGATTTTTGCTCTCATCATAGTACTGATCATCTACATTCAAGAGTCTTCTCGCAAACTACTTATAGTAGGCTCTCGCAGAGCAGCCATAGCCAGCCGTGATCATTACCTGCCCCTCAAAATCAATCCAGCAGGCGTTTTGCCCATTATTTTTGCTTCTGCACTTATTTATATGCCCATGCAATTATTAACTTTTGCTGGGATTAGGGACACTTCAGTCTCCATGCTTATTAGTCGCTGGGTTTCTTCTTGGCCGGGCATGGATCTGCTATCTGGCACTCCCTTAGCCAGTTTGGGCTCTTGGCTAGCTATGAGATTAGAGTTTGTTTTTGTTTATTCTCGTATAGAACACTCTATAGTTTATTTTTTACTGATAGTTGCTTTTTCTTTTTTCTATGCGACCATAGTCCTTAACCCTAGAGACATAGCAGAAAACCTCAAAAAATCTGGCAGCTCTCTTCAAGGTGTGAAACCCGGCAAAAGCACTGCGGATTATCTTGAGAAAATCCTCTCTCGCTTAGTTCTTATTGGCGCTGGTGCTATAGGTCTTATAGCTGTATTACCTATACACGCAGAGAGCCTCTGCCAAGTCAATACCCTAGGCGGTCTAGGCTCTACCAGTCTTCTGATTATGGTTGGTGTGGCTATAGATACCCGCAACCAAATCCTTAGCTATGTACATAGCCATAGATACCAAGCTAAGTCTTTGCTGAGAGTTTAGATCTTAGACCAAAAAGCGGTTTTGTAATAGATCTATTGTTATAATTTACTTATTATGTCTTTTGAGCCAGTTGGATTTGTTGCATGCGATCCTTCTGGTGTTTGGTGCCCCCCCGTGGCGATAAGGGATAGAGGGCATTCTGTAGGGATTAGGAGAGGAGAAGGAGTTTCTCTAGCACAGCCAGTAAAGCCGCTTGTTATCTACAGAGAGGCTCTTGAGCTGGCTTTGAAGTCTGCCATTAATGAGGAGAGGCAGGAGCAAATACAGGAGATAGATAGGCTTTTCAGGAGAGTTTGGGAGACTAAGAGTGAAGAGGATTATCAGAACTTAATACAATGTATGGACACAGTGACTCTAACAGAAGAAGAGAGACTTTATGTAAAACTCACAGCAGCAGGAGGTCCTAGATGGTTAGAACTTGGCCCTGATCTTAACAATGCTCCTAAGCAAACCAAAGAGAGTGTTCTCTCTATAAGTTACTTAGTAGGCGTGATAGACAATCTACTTACGCAACAGATGGGCGAGCAATGTAATCACTCAGGTATCGAACGGGTAATCATATTTAACCCCAATTAGTTATAAGTCTACAGTAGCAGAATGCTAAAATATAAACCATGAACTACGATCCAACCAATGCAAATGGAGCTTCTTTTAGATTTGGTGGCAGTCCCATAGGTCTAGAGCAAGGCTATATCACCAAGGTCTTTAATTGGATGTTTTTGGGGCTTTTAGCCAGTGCTGGGACGGCTTTTTTGGCGGCATCTAATCCACTGATCATCAAAACCCTCTATTCTAATATTTTCGTGCTTATACTTTTGGGTATAGCTTGCTTAGTTTTAGTCTGGAACCTTAGCGCTAATATTCACCAGATGTCTCCGACGGCTGCCATGAGCAACTTCTTTATCTATGCGGCTTTGAACGGTTTACTCCTAAGTTCTATATTTTTGATTTATAGTTCGGCTTCTATTTTTAGTACTTTCTGTATAGCGGCTCTTTTGTTTGGAGTTATGGCTGCTTATGGGGCTATCACCAAACAAGACCTTAGTGGTCTAGGTTCTCTGTTGTTTATGGCTCTTATAGGCTTAGTTATAGCCCAGTTAGTGAGTATGTTTTGGCATAATAGCGCTTTCCATACCATGATCAACTATGCTGGAGTCTTGATTTTTGTAGGGCTTACAGCCTATGACATGCAGAAGATCAAACAAATTGCTCAGAATGTCAACTATAACCCTAGTTATGCAGTTTTGGGTGCTTTGGCTCTCTACTTGGATTTCATTAATCTCTTTATGTTCTTGTTACGGATTCTTGGTGATAGGCGCAGAGATTAGACTCTACTA
>CAZASO010000048.1:0-12077 GCA_964487825.1 uncultured Gammaproteobacteria bacterium | reverse complement strand
AGCAGATGAGTCGCAAGGCAGCGAGCACACTAGAAGGCCGCAAACCCAGTAATAGCCTTACCTATAAGGAGGGTATGTATATTCTCCGTCCCTTCATAAGTAATCACTGATTCTAGATTAGCCATATGCCGCATGATGGGATATTCGGCACTAATACCATTAGCTCCCAGTATTCCTCTAGCTGTTCTTGCAGTATTGAGAGCCATTCGCACATTGTTGCGTTTGACCATAGAAACTTGTTCGTGCTTAATTTTGTTTTGTTCTTTGAGTCTGGAGATTTGCAAAGTCAAGAATTGAGCTTTGGTGATCTCTGTGATCATCTCAACAAGATCTGCTTGGATTAGTTGGTGACTAGCAATAGCTTTATCATGAAACTGTACTCTAGTTTGAGCATAGGCTAGTGCTTCTCTATAACAAGCCATCGCGGCTCCTATAGCACCCCAAGCAACCCCCAAACGGGCTTGACTAAGACATCCTAGAGCTGCTTTAAGATGAGTAGCTCCTGTTAATAAATTAGTTTTTGGCACCAAACAATCATTCAGTATGATCTCAGAAGTTACAGAAGCTCTAAGAGAATGTTTACGAGTCATCAGAGCTGTCCTAAAACCCGGTCTATCAGCTTCTACCAAAAAAGCTCTTACTTGTTCTGGACCATCTCCATCTAATTTAGCCCAAATCACAGCGATATCAGCAACAGAAGCATTGGTGATCCACATTTTGGCACCATTGAGAATATAACCTTCATCTGTAGTTTTGGCACGAGTTAGCATTCCAGCAGGATTAGATCCATAGTCTGGCTCTGTAAGCCCAAAACAAGCTATATGAGTGCCTTTGGCGAGCTTAGGTAGCCAGAAAGATTTTTGCTCTTCAGTTCCATAAGCGTAAATAGCATACATAGACAAAGATGTTTGAACTGAAACAAAAGATCTAATTGCAGAATCTCCAGCTTCAAGCATCATATTGATGAGACCATAAGCAACTTGACTTAAACCCGGACAGCCGTAACCATGCAGGTTTGCACCAAGAAAACCTAGTTCTCCTAATTTAGGAATTAAGTGTTTGGGAAATTTATCCTGCTCATAATACTCATCTATGATAGGCAGGACTTCTTTGTTAGTAAAATCTCTAGCAAGATTCATGATGAGCCTCTCTTCTTCACTAAGGAGAGCCTCAAAGCCAGCAAAATCAACTAGAGCGATAGACTGCACTAGTATATTATTCCCTATTTTTAAGCTAAAGCCAATTCATTAGCCCAAGGATTAGATTGAAAGTTGTTTTTCTGAGGCAAACTCAAATTAGGATTTAGAGCTTGTCTGTTGGTTTTAAGATTAGCTCTAGACTCATCTATTTTTTTTGTTAATCCCAAAGCTTCACGAGCATTAGCAATTTGTTCTCTGCTTAACTGCTCTGTATAAGCCTTTCTTGCAGCATCTTCAAAATAGTTTGGTCTTCTAGTATCAGCGGCTCTTGTGGTATTTCCAGAATAGTTTGATCTCTTATTCTCTGACTTCGTCTCAAACCCTGTTCTAAACTGCTTTTCATTGACTGGACGATACTGGGCCTCGACAATATGAGCATCGTAAAAATTTCCAGTAGTAGCATTGACCTTTGTCATCTAACTTAATATATTTAGCTAAGGTTAAGAACTGGTTAACAAATCAGGACAAGTTATATGCAAGTTAAAAATTATTTACTTGGAGATAAAGCCCCTAGGTGCTATATTTAGTAGTCCTTTCACAGCGTTTTAATTAGGTGGTCCTTTTGTTCAAAACTAGTCTAGATCTAGAATTTTCTCCCTCTCTTAGTCATAATCCCAACCCAGCCCTTACTCCTGTAAGCGGCACACTCAGTAGTCTCTTCGACCCTGTTAGCTTATGGGCTCAAATCTATGAGCAATTAGCACTAAAGCTCAAAAAACACAGCCTCCAAACTTGGTTTAAGACTGTTTCCATCAAAGAAATCAAAGATGATTTTGTAGTACTTAGAGTCCCGAATGAATTTTCTAGAAATTTTATTAGTCAAACCTATCTACCTATTATTGAGAGTGTTATTAGAGAAGTTACAGCCTCTAATCTAGGCCTTAGGTTAATAGTTGAGAATTTAGAGTTAGCCGAATTAGTAGTAGAGAGTCCTAATCAACTATCCCTAGCTAGCTTTTCTGCCCCCAAGAACAAGAAAACTAAGCTTCGTTCTAATTATAATTTTGATAATTTTATAAGCAACAAAGCTAATAGATTAGCTCTTCTCTTTATCAAAGCTTTTATGGATCCAAGAGCATCTCGCTATGGTTCTTTACTGCTACATTCACCAACTGGTCTTGGCAAAACTCATTTACTCCAAGCCATGGCTCATCAACTATCTCAGAATAGCAGCCAAGTAAAATTATTATATGTTAGCGCAGAAAGCTTTGCTAATGAGCTTTTCGAAGCTATCCGCAATAAACGCACAGGAGATTTTCACAACAAATACCGCAAACTAGATTTTTTATTTTTTGATGATGCTCAGTTCTTAGAAAACAAAAAATCTACCCAAGAAGAGTTTTATTATACTTTTGAAGCCATCACTCAAGCTGGCGGCAAAGTAGTGATAGCCTCCAGCAAAAATCCTAGTGAATTAGAAAACATAGATGCCAAACTCAAAAATAGACTTTTAGCTTCTCTCGTTACTGAGATCTTTGAACATGATTTTGGAGCACGCATGGATATTCTCAAAGCCAAAACTATAAGCTCTGGTCTAGACCTTAGTGAAGCTCATCTAGAACTCATTGCTAGTAAGCCTTACAGTAGTGTTAGAGAACTCGAATCTGCTCTTGATAAACTCAGCATCTACAGTGAGTTTGGTGATATTGATGATGGTAGTATGGTAGAACTTTTTGGTTTTAGTCATTGTAGTTCTGGCGTCTACAAAGGTCTAGATATTTTGCGTATCACTGAGACAGTAGCAAGATATTTTGGCTTAGAGATAGTGGCTCTACAAGGTACTAGTCGCAGCCAACAATTAAGTAAAGCTAGACATATCGCTATTTATCTTAGTAGAGAACTTTTGAAGATAAGTTACAAACGCATAGGCGAATGTTTTTCTAATCGTAAACATAGCTCCATCATTCATTCCATTCAACTTATTCGCCAAGAGATAAGCCGCGACAGATCTCTAGCTCTGGTTATAGATGATATAAAAAGCAAACTTTGTGGATAGATGTCCTTATGCACTTTTAGTAGATCTGTTAAAAGTAGTCTTAAGGAGCCCAAATGAATAGCAAAACCCAAGATCTAGAAAAATTTCAGGTCTATGATAAAGAAAAACCTTTTAATAGTCAAATTCTCCAAAACATTAAACTAAGTAGAAGTGGCTCCCAGAAAGACACTCGGCATATTAGTATTGATCTCAAAAATAGTGGTATTAGTTATATTCCCGGGGATTCTCTTTGTGTTTATCCAGTGAATGCTCCAGAATTAGTAGAAGAACTCTTGGGACTAATCGAACTCAAACTCAGCACTGAAGCAGAGTTCCACAGATTTAGCACAGAGATTAATATCACTAGACCCAGCAACAAATTATATAAAGTTATAGAAGCCAAAGGCTTAGATATTAGTAATTTTGCAGAAAAATTCAATGGTTACTCCGTAGTAGCTATACTCAAAGAACTTAAAGCTCAAGGTCTCAAACTCAATAGCGAAGAGCTAGCCGAGAACTCATCTAAACTACAAGCTCGGGCTTATTCGATAGCTAGCTCTCTTAAAGCACACCCAGAACAAGTAGATCTCTGTATCTCTAGAGTAGAAGAAGAGATTAATGGTCAAAAGATCCTAGGTGTTTGCTCTAACTATATCTGTAACCGAGTCCCAGAAGGTAATCCAAGTCTCCGAATCTATGTCCATAATAATGACAAATTCAGGCTACCTCTAGATCCCAAAGCCAATATCATAATGGTAGGACCGGGAACAGGCATAGCTCCTTTTAGAGCTTTTATCGAAGAAAGAAATTATCAAAGACAACAAGGGCTCTCTGTTGGATTAGATTGGTTGTTTTTTGGTGATCAACGCCGTGCTTATGATTTTCTCTATGAAGAAGAACTATTAGGCTACGAAAAACAAGCCGTACTTAGATTATCTACTGCTTTCTCTAGAGATCAAGAACAGAAAATCTATGTTCAAAATAGACTCAAAGAAAACTCCAAAGAAATTTACGCTTGGCTCAAATCTTCAGCTTATTTCTATGTCTGCGGTGATGCTAGACGCATGGCCAAAGATGTAGATGCCGCTCTACGAGAGATTCTCAGCGAGAACGGAGAAGATGCTGAGTCCTTCATACAAGAACTCAAAAACAGCGGCAGATATTGCCGTGATGTCTACTAGATATGAACCTAATAGCAGCATCGCTAGGTATCATCATAGGGACTCTCTGTTTTAGTCTAGCTGGCTTTAAGCTTTTTATAGCTTCACTAGTTGTGATGGCTTTTTCGACTCTGGCGTTTACGAGTTTTGCCAAATATCAAAAAGCAATCCTACTCTGTTTTACTTGTTTTCTTCTGAGCTATTTTAATTATCACCTGAGAGCAGATTACTTAGAAGTCCAGAACCTAGATAGCCAGCTCAAGTCAGGCAACTATGAATTAGAAATCATCAGTAAACCTAGATCCAATCCTTACTATGAGTCAGAGTTTATCCTTGAACTCAAAAACCCCAAAAAGCTAGAACTCGCAAGGATATTTTTACCTTACAGGGTATTAGCTAAAAGCAGCTCCTCCAAAGGTTTCGAGCTTGGTGATGTTCTAGAGTTGGACTCCTCTAAAACTATAATGGACACAGTCCCTCTCAGTCAGTTCAAAACCAAAGTTTTACGCAAAGACAAAGTATATAGAGCTCTCAAAAACAAAAATCTAGTCTATGTCAAACATAAATCTAACCCTATAGAATGGCTCCAGAAATCCATACAAAGAGTCTATGAAGGACAAATGAGTTATGAGAACTCTCAAATAGTTACAAGCCTAATACTTGGCTCTAGGGTAGCCAAACTCCCAGATGAGTTTAATTCTCAAATACGCAATCTGGGTCTTAGTCATATATTTGCAGCCTCTGGTTTTAATTTACTGATCATTAGTGCTAGCTTAGCTTGGCTCTTTAAGAGGCTAAGACTCAAACAAGAATTAGCTGCGATAGTCAGCATAGTAGCTTCTGTAATCTACACTGCTTTAGCAGGTTTTAGCCCATCTATAGTTAGAGCTTGTATATTCGTAGTCTGCTTCATGGCATTAAAATTTTTGGGGCGAAAACCACTCAGCATGCGCTTCCTAGTGATAGTAGCTGCTCTAATTTTAGCCATAGATCCTTATACTATTTTTGACATAGGCTTTCAATTAAGCTACTTAGCTACTTTGGCTCTCATAATCTTCGCTAGTCCCATACAAGAAAGACTTTCATCTCTGTCTTTCATGAAGATAGTTCCGAAATATTTTCAAGAGATCATTAGTAGTAGCCTTGCAGTGCAATTACTCTTGATGCCACTCATAATATATTATTTTCAAAGCGCACAAATCTGGGCTCTTGCCGCTAATATCATTTTCACGCCTCTAGTTACCGTAATAGTTCTCTTAGCTGTAGTTGGTCTTGGTTTTATATTGGAACCCCTGCTTAATTTATTTAGGTATCTACTAGAACTCAGTGAGCATCTGCCTTGGATAGAACTTAGACTAGAACTGGATTTCCTTAGTTATAGTTTATTAACTCTTATTTGTGTTTATATCGCTTTTCTGATAGCTGCTCCTTCGGACTCTAGGCCACCGATCTTAGAGTTTTTGTCCAAGAAATATATCAGAACTAGCTTAATTAGCTCTCTCTTGCTTTTCTTACTAGCTGGTACTATGCCGCCACCGGGACTGGAGACTATAGAGCTATATCACGGAGAGTTCAGAGGCAAGTATTCTAAAGCTATCAATGAGTTCATCTTTGATAAAAATAGCCCCAACTATAAGTACCTAGAAATAGCAGGGCTCAAAAGCCTCATCATTAAAGGCAAACGCAATATAAAAACACTAGGGGCTCTTGAACATGATCTAGAAGAAGTGCAGCTGCTAATCCTACCCAAACTTAATAGTGCTGATATGTATTTGGATACTTTGCTAGATTTGACTAGACCACAATTCGTTATTTGTAATATTTCCAAAAGCTCTGCTAGAGCTAAAAAGAACGCTGAAATAATAGCTTCTAGATCTAATATGCTTTTGAACTCTGCTAAACTTTATGTAAGTCGCAAGAGGTTTTGGTCCATAGGAGCTAATGAATAAAACAAGTTTTTTGGCAATAGATTTAGGTGGTACTAAAACGGCTATTGCCATCTTCAAAGATGGTCTACTACTAGGTTCTAGCCAATTTCATACTCCTCTTTCATCGAGAGATTTTGAACTAATCGCCCAATCAGAGATACATCTATTATTAACTCGCCTAGACCTAGATCTCTCAAATCTAGTCGCTATAGGAGTAGCCGCTGCTGGTTACTGGGAATATCAAGGTCAGCCTAGTCACTATCTACTCAAACAAAGCATTCATCTGAGCAAATACATAGATGAAGACCTCTGGGGACGACTATCTGCGAGTTTATCTATTCCTGTTTATTTGGCTAGTGATGTAGAACTTGCAGCCTTGGGAGAAGCGCTCTACGGGCACAACTATGACCCTCTGCTCTACATCAATCTAGGAACGGGTTTCAGTGCTGGACTCTTCAGGGAAGCTCAAATTTTCACAAATTCCTACTCTCCCAATCTCAGATTAGAGTATCTCCTAGATAGTCAACTCCAGCCCAATCTTCTATCCTCTAGATCTAGCACCCAAGCTAGCCGCCAAGAACTTACTAAGAGCTTAGCTAGTATTCTCATCAACCTAGCTTGTATATTGAGTCCCAAAGCTATAGTCCTTGGCGGAGGCAAAACCCAAGGTGAGAACTGGGATCTAATGATCAAACCAGCTATAGATAAAGCTCTAGACTATTTAGATGAGCACCTGAGCTACTCCATCAAAATCATGAGATCCAAACTAGAAAACCCTAGTCTATATGGTGCATACCAACTAGCTTTGCTAAGTCATCAGCATAAAGACTAGTTTGTAATTCTTCAAATCTAGGTAAATTGTTCTTATAGGCTCTATGTCTTTGAGACTTATATTCTTGTGTTTTTTGCTGCTTAGTACTAAGCCTAGCTCTGCTATTAGCCTCCTACAAAGTGGGGGTCTAAATCAAAACGAAATCCTCAATAACCCTAGAGGTTTTATAGAATCTTATAAAGCTCGCAAGGTTGGAGATCTAATCACTGTAAGGATTATAGAAAATATAGAGTCTATCAAAAAATCTGAACTACAAACAGTCTCAGATACTGATAGCAAAAGTAATGTGACTATCAGGAATGCTGGAACTACTACTAGCTCTCTAGATCCAGCAAATAACAATATCAAAAACAGTGTTACCCTCTTCCAATTACCAGTTCAATACGGCAAAAACACCAATAAATCTATCTCCGTAGATAACAATGAAATCTTCTCAACTATGCTCAGCGCGCTGATTGTAGAGATAGACCCTGCTACTGGTAATATGGTCATAGAAGGCAATCGCCAAATAGTTATGGAAGGCGAAATGAAAAGCCTCTATCTAAGAGGTATTGTCAATCCTAAAGATATAGACTCCAATAATGAGCTACCTAGCTACAAATTAGCCAACGCTCAAATACAAATCGTAGGAAGTGGAGCCCTCAGTAAAGAAAGAGACAGTGGTTTCTTGCAAAAAATATTACGCAAAATTTTCTAAGAGCCCTCAAATCGGCTCTACAACAGACTCTAGGGGGTCTCTATGATATTCGCGCCTAAAAAGATCCTCCCAACCATATTTCTTGAGATAATCTAATTTTTCTTTGATGTCTTGAATCCAGACAGGCTCTGAATTATATTTGCTGACTTTGGTTCCATCAAAATCTGGAACATGAACTCCTACATAATCCAAAGGCTGATCTACATGACGCAAAGTATCATCCACATGGAAACGAGAACCATAAATGGGCGGATATTTGGCGCTATTGAGGCTAGGGATATAAGGTCTAATATTGGTGCTACCAGTAATATACAAGAAACTCCGCTTCAAGACTGGGTTATAGAGACCTACAGTATATTGCTTGAGGGTTCTAGCGGTTTTTTTGACAAAAGTTTTGGCAGGTTTATAGGTACGGTTACGATGATATGGATATTTATCAAAATCTTCATTGTAGTCTTCTTCTAAATCTTCTGCTGTATAAACAGCATCTATATATTTGGATAAGCCTGAACTATTGAGTATGTCTTTAGCATAAGACTCTAAGTTCGCAGTTATAATAATCACCCTAAAACCTAAATCTTTAGCATAAGCCAAAAGCTCTTCAGCACCGGGTCTTACGACATAAGAATATTCGCCTGATTTGGTTTTATATATTTTGTAGCCTAGTGATTGAGCTTTGCGCAAATCCCCTCTGGTCATATTGGCTGAAGAAATCAAAGTCTCATCTAGGTCA
Organism: uncultured Gammaproteobacteria bacterium; assembly: GCA_964487825.1. Lineage (GTDB taxonomy): Bacteria > Cyanobacteriota > Vampirovibrionia > LMEP-6097 > LMEP-6097 > CAZASO01. The sequence goes on along the minus strand of CAZASO010000048.1, from coordinate 3,553 downwards.
AAAGATACAGTGTCTTGAGCAAAAACAACAAGAGATGAAAATACAAAACTGAGAACTAAAAAAAATCTGATCATTGGTTAACTATATTCACTAATTTAGCGGGGACAACTATGATTTTAAGGATTTGGGTCCCCTGAAGTTTTTGTTGCATCTTGTCATTAGCTAGAGCTATGGCTTCTAACTGAGACTTGTCTTCAGCTATGGCTTTAGGTATTTGGACTAAGTCGATTTTTTTGCCTTTGATTTGTAAGACCACATTCACTGTGTCTTGGCTAGTCCAAATCTCACTATATTTAGGCCAAGACTGGAGATGCACAGACTCACTAGAGAAGTTTTGCCATAGCTCTTCACTAAGATGAGGAACGAAAGGAGCCAAGACCAAAAGAAAACTCTTCATGGTCGCCGCCAAAGCCTCTCTATCACTAGCATTCAGCTCTATAGTCTCTGCTTCTGTATAAACTGAGGTTTTATACATATGATTAACAAACTCTGACATTCTAGAAATAGCTGTATTAAAACTAAAACGATCTGGCTCAAGGTCATTAGTAATGGCTTTGAGAGCATGGTGATAAGCTCTAAGTATCCCCTCTAATTCTAGATTGACTTGATAGTCCCAAGTCTCCCTAAGTTCAGCTTGCTGAATAAGAGGTAGCAGTGCTTGGTATAAACGCCAAACCCTATTAATAAACCTAAACTGCCCCAAAGCCCCTTCTTCAGTCCATTCTACTTCTGAGTGTACTGGTGCTGCAAACAATATAAACAATCTAGCTGCATCAGCTCCGTATTTATCAAAGAAATCATTGGTCCCAACAACATTACCTTTAGACTTAGACATTTTACTAATCTTGCCGTCTACTTCTGAGTATTTGACTACCATTCCTTGAGAGAGAAGATTAGTAAAAGGTTCATCATAATGTAGTAGACCGCAGTCCCTGAGTGCTTTGGTGAAGAAGCGAGCATAGAGTAAGTGTAAGATAGCATGTTCTATGCCACCCACATACTGATCTACAGGAAAAACTTTGTCTGAAGCAAAAGCTAGTTCTGTATTATGAGGATCACAATACCTGAGATAGTACCAACTACTACAAGTGAAGGTATCCATGGTGTCACACTCCCTGCGAGCCTCTTTCTTGCAGCGAGGACAAGTAGTATAAGACCAAGTAGGGTGATTGGCTAGAGGTGATCCACCAGCAGACTTAGAAGTCCCATCAGATGGGCTCCTCGTAAAATCCACATCATAAGGGAGTTCTAGGGGTAGTTGCTCGTAAGGCAGAGGAACTATCCCACAACTATCACAATACACCAAAGGTATAGGACAGCCCCAATATCTCTGACGACTGATAAGCCAATCTCTAAGTCTATAGTTGGTTTTGAGTTCTGAATTAGAAGCTGAGACTATAGCTGCAACAGCTTGCTCACTATCAAGACCATCAAAAGCTCCACTATTAACTAGTTTACCTGCTCCAGTATAAGCCCCCTTCTGCAAGCAAGTCCCCAAAGGCTCTTCATTAGAGAGTTCTGAAGCTGGAGCTATAACTTGTTTGATGGGAAGCTTAAAAGTCTTGGCAAAATCATAATCCCTCTGATCATGAGCAGCTACTGCCATCACAGCCCCAGTCCCATAATCCACTAAAGCATAATCAGCTAACCATATAGGTAGAGACTCTCCTGTGAGAGGATGACTTGCATAAGAACCTGTGAAGACCCCTGTTTTAGCAGCACCTTCTGCGGATCTCTCAATCTCAGTCTTAGACTGGGTTTGAAGGATATAAGCCTCGACAGAATTTCTCTGTTCAGGACTAGTCAAAGTTAAAGCAAGAGAATGTTCTGGAGCTAAAACTAAATATGTTACTCCCATTAAAGTATCAGCTCTGGTAGTAAAAACTTCTATATTGAGCTTAGTATCTTGGACTGGAAACTTGATAAGGGCTCCTTGAGATTTGCCTATCCAGTTTCTCTGCATGGTTTTGACATTCTCAGGCCAACCCTCTAGTTTAGTGAGGTCTGTTAATAACTCTTCAGCATAATCTGTGATTTTGAGAAACCACTGTCTCATCATTTTTTTGTGGACAAGAGTATTAGAATGCCTCCAGCATTTGGAGTCTTCGACTTGTTCATTAGCTAGGACAGTATTACAATCTGGACACCAATTAACAGGAGCTTCTTTTTGGTAGGCTAAACCCTTCTCGTAGAGCTTAAGAAAAAGCCACTGGGTCCAACGATAATAAGAAGGCTCACAAGAAATCACCTGCCTATCCCAGTCAAAGCTAGTACCCATGCGCTTTAGTTGCTCATCACGCATATAACGGATATTGGAGTCAGTCCAGTCTTTGGGGTGGATGCCCTTCTCTATGGCTGCATTCTCAGCAGGTAAACCAAAAGCATCAAAACCCATAGGGTTCAAAACATTGTAGCCCTGCATGCGTTTATGCCGAGAGATAAGATCTGAAATAGTATAAACTCTCATATGCCCCATATGTAAATTACCGCTAGGATAGGGGAACATCACCAAAGAATAATATCGGGGAGCCTTAGAATTCTCTTGAAAACGATAAAGATCCTGAGCCTGCCAAAAGGCTTGCCATTTGAGTTCTACTTCTTTGGGATTATATTTGTTGAGTTCTGACACCAGCTATAGGGATTTTACAACAAGTTCAATGAGACTTGTTACAAAGATGGACAAAAAAACCATTTCCTAACAAGCCTGTTCTATACTGAGTTAGAATAAAATAATGCTTAAACTTGGTATTTTAGGACACCCTCTCTCTCATACTCGATCCCCTGAAATGCAAATGGCTGGCTTAAAGCATCTAGGCATCGAGGCTTCTTATGAAAAATTTGAAATATCCCAAGATTGTTTTGATACAGAATTAGCTAGCATACTCAAAGGTCTCAGTGGACTTAATGTTACTATCCCCTATAAAGAAAAAATTCTCCACTATCTAAACATGAAAGATAGACTAGTCGAAGCCATAGGAGCAGCTAATACTCTTACTATCAATGATGCTGGAATCAAAGGCTACAACACTGATTATCAGGGCTTTATAGACTCACTTGCAGGCAGAGAACTCAAGGGCTCCAAAGTAGCGATACTAGGTGCTGGCGGAGCTGCAAAGGCTGTCATGCTAGCCCTAGAAACTCTCGGTGTTCTAGAGATTAAAGTTTTTGTGCGTAATTTTCAGAAATACGAAGGACAATTACCAGTATTAAGCAAGAGTGATGTCTCTTTGCTACTCTTTGATGAAAGTTGCTCCCTGAGTGACTTTGATCTAGTCATTAACTGCACCCCTCTTGGTCAAGGTAGGCTCAATGACGAAATGCCTATCTCTAGAGAACAAGTCCGCAGTCTCAAAGATACTAGCTTAGTCTACGACCTCATCTACTCAGATACTCGCTTGCTAAGAGCCGCTCGCGAAAGAGGACTCGCTACTATAGATGGCTCCAAGATGCTCATCTTACAAGGTGTCCACTCACTTAAGATCTGGACAGCTTGCACTATAGATGAAGCTTTGATCCGTGTGATGTCTGATGCTTTTTATGGGGTCTTGCATTA
>CAZASO010000047.1:10739-12753 GCA_964487825.1 uncultured Gammaproteobacteria bacterium | reverse complement strand
AGACTTATTTTCTGAAAAGTCTTTTGCTCACAATAAAGCAACTAAGAGAATAACAGATTAAGGACCCGCTGCAATGAATTTTGCCTCAAAACTGTGTTTTTTAAGACCAATATTATGTATAGCTAATTATTTTTGATGGCTAAAATAGTCCAAGAGTTTTGATTTACAGGATAGGCTTGAATATCACTGATATCTAAACCATCAAATAAACTTAGGGCTTCTTGGGAAGTCCAGTAATGAGCTATATGGGGTAGTAATTGATCGAAAACAATACTACGAAGATGCCAGAATTTGAATTTAGAGATTTGTTGCATATAAGCGTGCTTAGAAGGGATTAGCCTAAGTCTAAGATAGAGCAGGGCTGCAAAAATATTAGAGAGAGCATGAGTAAACTCAATAGGAAGTTTGGAAGTCAATCTACGCAAGGGATTGATGTAGTTTACTATCCACTCATTAGTCTCATAACCATAGACCCAGATTAGGATTTTGCCCCCGGGTTTAGTGGCTTTTACTAAAGCTTCTATAGCTTTGCGCGGAAACTCTAGGTGATGTATCACTCCAATAGAAAAACTTATATCAAACTGATTAGCATAGTCTATATCATAGATAGATTGGTATGTGACTTTGGCATTGGGGTAGCTGCTTAGGTTTTGGCGAGCGACTTCGACTGTGCGAGTATCATAATCAAAAGCAGTTGCAGAGCGGGCTCCATAACGCAAAGGCCAATAAGAATTACGGCCAATGCCACAACCAGCATCAAGAATGTCTCGGTCCTGAAAATCCGTAGCTTGGAGAGGATAGACCCATTTGAGGAATTGCTCTTCATAATCAGGAATAATCTCAGTATAAGTACTCCACTCATAAGCAAACCTATCTGTAGAACCTTTATCAAGGGATTGAGGCATTGTTTATATTTTAGCAGTAGCTAGGGTTCCCACCAAATACAAAGACCCAGTGGCTATTAGGTAGTATTCAGAATTAGCTCCTAAGCTCAAAGCCAGTTCTAGAGCCTTGTCTAGCTTAGGTTCTAGTCTTGCGGGACAGTTTATTTGGCTTAGATAATTTATCATGAGCTGAGGGTCTAGGGCACGAGCTTGATTTAAGGAAGAACAAATCACTATATCTTGTTCTAAAGAGAGTCCATCAAACAGAGAATTAATAAAACTTTGATAGTCTTTATCTAGCATTGCTAGTAGCCAAATTCTGGGACCAGTCTGAAGATCTCGGATATAAGAGTTCAGTACTTTGGCTGCTTGAGGGTTATGCGCTCCATCAAGTAAAACCTTAGGGGCGTAATGTTGGAAACGACCGGGGTGTCTTTGCAAAAATTTGGGATAGAGTTTGCTATGTATCTCTGCGCCAAGTTGAGTTTTGCAGATATAGTTATAGATTTCTAGAGCTAGCTTGAAATTGTTTCCCTGAGCGCTATTGGGCTGATTAGGGTTTGGGGTTTCTGCTTCAAAATGTCTTACTTTGCTTTTGATGATGCCTCGTTTTTCGCGAGCTATCTCTTCAAGGCTTGTTCCCAGATATTGCTGATGATCTAATCCTATACTTGTAATTGCGGTAGCCAAAGTTTGTTCTGGGCTAAGAATATTAGTAGCATCTAGTCTTCCACCCATACCAACTTCAACAATAGCGAGTTCAACTCCAGCCCTACGAAAATACTCAAAAGCCAACAGTGTCAATCTCTCAAACTCAGTCAAAAAGAACCCTTGAAGCTTGCCACCTAAAACCTCTATCTCAGACCAATTACTCAAATTATTGTTAGGAACCAAGTGTGGATCTAGGTACTCTTCTCCGTATAATTCTAGATAGAGTTTGTTGAAATCTATAAGGCTTATATTTTCTTGGTTGATGGAGATTCTTTCTTGAGTTCTTATCAAGCTAGGGCTTATATATTTCCCAATTTTAGTTTCTAGACTTGTCGCAAAATCACTAGTAGCTGCCTTAGATTTGGTTTGTTCATTAACACCTAAGTTCAGTCCGCCTTCTTGGGTTTGCAAGCCTTGCT
>CAZASO010000047.1:8075-10639 GCA_964487825.1 uncultured Gammaproteobacteria bacterium | reverse complement strand
GTTTGTTCATTAACACCTAAGTTCAGTCCGCCTTCTTGGGTTTGCAAGCCTTGCTCTTGACAACAACAAAACAATATTTCTAGCCACGCACAGACAGAGCCTTTACCGTTAGTGCCTGCTATATGGATGGACTTGAAACTGTCTTGGGGATTGCCAATCAGACTAGCTGCTTGTCGTAGTCGCTCTAGATCTAGTTGGATTAGGGGCATCTTCTATGGCGAAACGAATATATCCATCAAGAAGGAGATATATTGCTAGGGGTCTCGCTAGAACCTGCTTCAACAGAAGGTCCTAGGTTGCGTCTTTGTCTGTCTCTGAGTTTTTGAAGGGTCTTAGAATTACGCAAACGGCGCACACTAGATCTGGCTTCTTCAGGTTGGCGATCCTCGTTACTAGGGTTAGACTCCGTTCTGGGATTGTCTTCTGTGATGGGTTTGTTTTGTTCTATATGAATATGCTCTTTGATGACATCTTCTGATTTTGGATGCTCTGTTTGACTAGCTTCGTTAGGATTGGAGTTCTGAGCTTCTTCTGGATTGCGCGGTAGATTAGAGTGGCGTCTGTCTCCTCCTCTATCTCTCCTGTCATAGCGATCTCTCCTGTCATTGTTGCGTCTATCATCTCTACGACCCTCACCACGATTGTCTCCTCGTCTATTATCATCTCTGCGAGGGTTGTCTCGATTATTGTTGCGTTCATCATTGCGACGATCATCACGCCTAGGTCTGTCTTCGTTGCGTCTATTATCATCTCTGCGACCTTCACCACGATTGGTATTGTTGTAGCGTTGATTAGAGTTATTGTTTTGTTGGTGGCTGTGGCGACGCTCACTACCTCTGAGATAGAAATTCACACCTAAACCTTCACAATGAGAGCAAGTCTTACCAAAAATCTCAGAAAGCGCTTGTCCAGAGCGTTTGCGGGTTATCTCCGCAAGGCAAAGATCCGAGAGCTGTCCTAATTGAGGTTTGGCTTTGTCTGTTTTGAGAGCTGCTTCCATGGTCTCCATTACGGTGATACGGTCTTGGCGATTACTCATGTCTATAAAATCCACGATAATCATGCCACCGATATTACGCAAGCGCATTTGTCTTGCGATCTCTACTGCAGCTTCCATATTGGTCCGCCTGACAGTTTCGCGTAGTGTAGCACTACTAGTAAAACGGCCAGAGTTGATGTCAATAGAAGTTAGAGCTTCTGTAGTTTGGATGATGATGTAACCACCACTGGGTAGGTCTACTCTGTTGTAGAGGCAGTTTCTTAGTTCAGATTCTACGCCAGAGTCTGTAAGTATGCGCTCTTGATCCAAATGTCTCACTGTAACGGTTCTACCTGTCCAGCCTTTGAGAAATTCTTCTGCGCGATATTTGCCCTGCATACTATCTACGACTATCTCATCTATACTGCTATTGAAAAAATCTCTAAGAGTAGAATATAGAAAATCTTGTTCTTTGTAGATGAGACCGGGTTCGCTATTGCGCTCATGTTTATCTACTATGTTTTTCCATTTTTCCCAAAGATTAACGAAATCCTCTTCTAGCTCTTCCTGACTGCGTCCTGAGGCTTCAGTTCTGATAACTATACCTATGTCTTCTGGTTTCATTAGGTTGGCTATAGATCTGAGGCGATTGCGTTCAGCACCTTCTGCGATTTTACGGCTGATAGCTATACTACCGTTCTCGTTACTGAGTACAAAATATCTACCGGGCACACTAATTCCCAAATTAACTCTAGGACCTTTTTTGCCAGTAGGTTCTTTAACTATCTGCACCAAAAGTTTTTGACCGGGATAGACTCTATCGTGAAGATTACCGCTACCGGGTACATCGTTAGCATGTAGAAAACCCATACGGCCATCTTCTAGCTTAACGAAGACAGCATCTATGGCTGGCATGATGTTTTCAACTTTGACTGTGTAGACATCACCTACACCATATTCGTGCTTGGAGATTAGAAAATCCAAAGCTTTGGATTCTTCGATTAGGGCTGCTATTTTGTCGAATTCTGATATTACTAATGAACGCATTGATTCCTCCTTGGGGAATTGCATAATTAAACACTAAGCAAACAGGGTTTCTATACTAGTGCTTGAACACTGGGTTCTAAGACTTGCATAGTTTTACAAACTCGCCATTTAGCTTCTGGGTATATTTCAGCAAGCACACTCGCTATCTTAGTGTTAGCGGGGACTTTTAGAAATATTTCAGTAGCGCTTAAAATCTGCATATTGAGGTTTGGGTCCTTCAAACAGTCCTTTAAATCTAGTTTCAAATCTAAGGGGCTAATTAGTCGGGCTTTATAACCTAGTTCTAAAACTTTGTTGATGGAGCTTTTGTCCTTAACCACCTCAACAGACTTTATTTTAGCCCCTTCTGGTAGTTCTTGGTTTAGAATTTCTCTTAAATTTTCTAAATTACTGAGATTTTCAATAAGCTCTAACTCTATATATTCCCATTCTGACTCGATAAATAACCCTAAAGCGCCACCCCAGCTTATCTTGAGTCTTTGGTTGAAGCCTTCTGTATGTACGAAAGCAAGTCCAGTTCTTCGAAAAGCTCTTTCTA
>CAZASO010000047.1:0-7975 GCA_964487825.1 uncultured Gammaproteobacteria bacterium | reverse complement strand
GTGTTTAAGTCTTGCTGCTGAGCTTCTTGATGATTTGTGCTTAAGTCTGGGGACTGACTAGTCCCAGCACAGAGAGATTTGCGCTTAGCAAAATCAGCATCACTAAAAATAGAGTCTAGTTCTCTAACGAAAGGGTTATTATCACTGCGGTTCACTGTAACTATGTTGTGGCTATCTAGTCTAAAACAGACACCGCAAGCATGACATTTGGATTCAGTGCAAGGATCAGTCTGAGCTTCAGCTAGAGCGGCTTCCCATTCTTTGCGGAAGAAGCTCTCAGTAAAACCCAAATCCAAAACTTCCCAAACTTGCTGAGGCTCGTCTAAACGCCCTTCTCTACTGGCTTCTAACTCTAGGTCTAGACCGCAGGCTTGAGCGGCTTCTCTCCACCTCGTGATATCAAAATGTTCAGACCAAGAATCCATGCGAGAACCTGCTCGCCAAACCTGCTCTATGACTGAGCCCCAGCGTCTATCGCCGCGCGAAAGGACAGCTTCAAGGAGAGCTATGTCTGGCTGAGTGCAGTTAAGTTTGACTTTGGATCTCAGTCCTCTAGCTCTAAGTCCGTCTCTAAGATAGGAGATTTTGGCTCGAAAATCTTCCTGAGAGCATTGAGGATAGTATTGGAAGGCTGTAAAACTTTTGGGGACGAAAGTAGAGATAGTACAAGTGATATTAAGAGCTTTGAGTTTAGGGCTAGTATAAGTTTCACCTAGATCTTTCATGAGTTTTTGTTTGCGCCGTTCTTCACGCCGGACTTCCTCTGCCATATTCATGGACCAACTCAGGGTATCTAAGATGCCATCTAAATCTTGGAAAGTTTCAGTAGGTAAACCTATCATGTAATAAAGTTTGATATGGCTCCAACCCGCTTGGTAACTGCCTTTGATGGCTCTGCATATATCCTCGTCTGAGAGTCCTTTGTTGATGACTCGCCTAAGTCTCTCAGAGCCCGCTTCTGGAGCGAAAGTCATACCAGATTTGCGTACTTCTTGGGCATTGAGAGCGATACCCAGATCAAATCTATCTGCTCTCTGACTAGGTAGAGACATGGAGATGCCCTGAGGACTATGGGTTTCACTAAGTTCAGCACTAAGATCTTTGAGACAGGTATAGTCACTAGCGGATAGAGAAAGCAAGCTGTAAGCATCATAGCCACTGTGTTTGAGAGCAGCGGAGCTAAGTCGTTTGAGATCTTGAGGACTTCTTTCACGAACAGGCAGATAGGCATAACCTACTTGGCAAAACCTACAACCCCTATCACAGCCCCGTCTAATTTCTAGACTTTGTTTGTCTTGTACGGTAGAGATATGGGCTATGGGTATTTTGCTGGGTTGATTTAGATCACTAAGCTCTGCGATGCGTTTGCGTACACGCTCTGGAACCTGTTTGTTAAGAGGTTTTGGGACATAGTTATCTACAGGACTCACTGTGTAGAGACTAGGGACATAGACGCCGGGTATTTGAGCCAAAGCTAAGAGTAGTTCTGCTCGGCTGGAGTTTCGCTTCCTAGAGGCTACCAAGCAGTCTTGTATCTCGATGATGAGATCTTCGCCATCCCCCACCAAATAGAAATCCATAAATTTTGCCATAGGCTCAGGGTTAAAGACCGCAGGCCCGCCACCAAAAACCAGAGGATGAGACAGCTCTCTAGAAGCAGAATCTAGAGGTATCTGAGCCAAATCCAAAATATTGAGTAGATTGGTGTAGCAAAGCTCATAAGAAAGTGAAAAACCAATAAAATCAAAATCACGAATAGCCCTGTATGACTCTAGGGCCCAAAGAGGGATAGAGTCTGCTCTTAGAAGGCTCTCCATATCTGCCATTGGAGCAAAAGCTCTATCACAAAGATAATCAGGGTGCGAATTGACTATACTATAGAGTATTTTGGTTCCGAAATTAGACATCCCTAATTCATAGAGATCTGGGTAAATTAGAACCATGCGAGAGAGAGCTTGGTCCCAGTCTTTGCAAGCAGCACCATGCTCCAAACCCAGATATTGAGCAGGTTTCTGGACTTTGTCTAGTAAACTGACTATTAAATCTTTCAATTAGATCTTGATGGAGATATCTACACCAGCAGGTAGATCCAAAGCTTTGAGAGCGATAGTAGTCTCAGAAGTAGGGTCTAGAATGTCAATAAGTCTAGAATGTGTAGCTATCTGAAAATGTTCACGGGATTTTTTGTCCACATGCGGAGAACGAAGCACACAATAACGACGAATGCTGGTAGGTAAAGGTATGGGACCTGCTAAGCTAGCGCCAGTGCGGGTTGCAGCTTCTGCGATTTGTTTGGAAGATAAGTCTAAGTTAGCAGTATCATAGCTTTTGAGCTTGATACGAATGCGATTAAGAGCTTTTTTGCGTGTTTTAGTAGCCACTCTGACAATTATAGCTTAGTAGGGCGCTTTTCAAGGGGTTTTAAGGATTTATTCATGCTTTGGTTTTGAGACAAGATCGGCCGTAACGGGGTCTCTTCTGGAGAAGAGCAAAAAAAAAGCCCATCCAAGGGACGGGCTTTAATCTTAAGTTTTTATGAGAGAGATGGGTTTTATTCAATGATGCTAGAAACCACTCCAGCACCCACTGTTCTGCCGCCTTCACGGATAGCGAATCTCATACCATCTTCAATGGCAACAGGAGAGATCAACTCTACTGTCATCTCGATATTGTCGCCGGGCATAACCATCTCGACACCTTCTGGCAAATAAACATTACCAGTAACATCCGTAGTTCTGATATAGAACTGAGGACGATAGCCTTTGAAGAAAGGAGTATGACGACCACCCTCTTCTTTGTTGAGTACATAAACACTACCCACAAATTTGGTGTGAGGCTTAATAGAACCGGGTTTGGCTATAACTTGACCTCGTTCGATTTCGGTTTTTTCTATGCCACGAAGTAGTACACCAGCATTGTCACCAGCTTGTACTGAGTCTAGAGATTTACGAAACATCTCACAACCAGTGATAACGGTTTTTTTGGGGATTTCAGTGAAACCGACGATCTCTACTTCATCACCGACTTTGGCTTGACCTCTCTCGACTCGACCAGTTGCAACAGTACCGCGACCAGTAATAGAGAAGACATCCTCTACAGCCATCAAGAAGGCTTTGTCTATATCGCGCTGAGGAGTAGGAACACTAGCATCTATAGCATCGACTAGATCAAAAATTTTGTCAGCCCATTCATTGTCGCCTTTTTGGAGTTTGGGGTTGGCCACCGCAGCCTCAACGGCTTTGAGGGCAGAGCCTTTGATGAAGGTGATGTTATCACCGTCAAACTCGTATTTGGAGAGCAGTTCACGGGTTTCCATTTCGACTAATTCTAGAAGTTCAGCATCATCTACCATGTCGCATTTGTTCATGAAAACTACGATATGTGGAACGCCAACTTGACGAGCAAGAAGAATGTGTTCACGAGTCTGAGGCATAGGGCCATCAGCAGCAGATACAACAAGTATGCCACCGTCCATTTGGGCAGCACCAGTGATCATGTTTTTGACATAGTCAGCGTGACCGGGACAGTCCACATGCGCATAGTGACGAGTGTCTGACTCATACTCCACATGGGCTGTATTAATGGTGATACCGCGCGCTTTTTCTTCTGGGGCGGCATCTATATCTTCGTATTTTTTGGCTTCTGCTTTGCCTGAGGCAGCAAGTACGCTACAGAGTGCAGCAGTTAATGTAGTCTTACCATGATCCACATGGCCGATGGTTCCGACATTCACATTAGGTTTAGTTCTTTCAAATTTTGCTCTTGCCATTTATATTTATCCTTTAAAGTCTATTTGTTTCTATTGCACTTGAAGTCAAGCTGACTAGAGGGCAATAAGAAAAATACTATCAGATGAGCGCAATAAAGTGATATTTAATCATTAAAATACCTTAAAATAGAAAATATATGCAGCTAGTTCCGGAAGATCCAGTGCTGACCGTATTAATAGCCCTTGTGATAATTTTTGTAGCAGCGAAGATCGGTGCAGTGCTGGCTGACAGGCTGGGGCAGGCAATAGTACTAGGGGAGCTATTTGCAGGCTTGGTCTTAGGTAATACTTATCTCTTTGATTTTATCAAACACAACTCTCACATTGAACTTTTGGCTGCTCTTGGGGTCATAGTTTTACTCTTTGAGGCGGGGCTAGAATCTAATATCACTGAGATGAAATCTTTGGGACTGGAGTCTTTTAGTGTTGCTCTTGTTGGAGTGATTTTGCCTTTTACATTTGCTTATTATGGTTCAGCTTATTTGATGCCAGAACTTAGTGAGTTAAGTCGGATTTTTTTGGGAGCTACTTTCACTGCGACTTCTGTTGCTATTACAGCTAGAGTCTTCAAAGACCTTAATTTATTACAGAGTCGGGAAGCCAAGATAGTTCTAGGGGCAGCAGTCATAGATGATATTTTGGGTTTGATGATTTTGGCTGTAGTTACAGCTCTGGCTCAGGCTTCTACTATCAACAGTATTGATGTTTTATTTATTGCAGCTAAAGCTTTTATGTTTTTATTGCTGTCTATTTTATTTGGCAGGGTTTTTGTGGATTATGGCTTCAAACTCGCTGCTAGAGCCAGTCTCCCGGGGACTATGATGATGACAGCTTTGGCTTTTTGTTTTGCTCTATCCTATCTTGCTAGCTTGGCTGGATTAGCTCCTATTGTTGGAGCTTTTGCGGCGGGTTTGATTTTGGATGAGTTACATTTTACGGCCTTCAAATCAGAGCGTAAACTCGAAGATTATATCCGCCCAGTTTCTTATTTTCTGGGCCCAATATTTTTTGTAGTAGCCGCAATGCAAGTGGATCTCAGGGTTTTTGGAGATTTGACTTATCTCTGGATAGCTCTTGCGATGTCGGCTTTAGCCATAATAGCCAAACTACTTAGTGCTTGGTCTTTCAGAACTACTAGCCCTGTATCTCGCTTAATGATTGGTTTTGCGATGATACCTCGCGGAGAAGTTGCTTTGATATTTGCTAGTACAGGCAAGGCTTTGGGTTTAGTGGATGATAAGCTCTATGCCATAGTTATCATCTTGGTTATGATTACGACTTTCTTAGCTCCTGTCTTGATGACTTGGGGGAGGACTAGAACTCTTGGCTAAATTAGAGCACCTAGCGGTATTGCACCCTAATAAAGAGCTTGGAGACTTAGCCATCAAAGCCAGTCAAGAAGCTGGACTCAAGCGTTTGGATATTTATCATCGAGGGCAGGAGTCTAGTGAGCAGCGAGATCAGCTCTGCCTAAACTATATAGATAGCAGCAAGTCAGCCCGGGAGAGACTTTTAGAACGACTGCGCACTTTAGATATTGGTCTTAGCTATGAAGAGTTTGTAGTGGCTATCTTAAGGACCAGCTGCGAAACAAACATTAGCGCCTCCTTAAATTCGTCTCCAGATTTGGTGATAGTTTTAGATAGTGAAACATCGCTAGGAGGGACTCTGATCCCAGAAATAGCTTATTCTGAAATTTATTTCGCAGGGAACCTAGCTCCTGAACAGCTCTTCCAGACTGCTTTTGAGGACTATGCCAGTCGAGGGCGGAATTTCGGGGCTTAGTAGAGTCTAATGATTAGACCATGCCATAGTAATAGGATCTATATGCTCAAAACCTTTGTCAGAGACAAGTACGCTATTAGGGTAGCGGTAACATGACTCTGGGATAGTGTCGTTATTGAAGTTGGCTATGATGAGATCTATGTTGGGGATTTGAGTTTTAGGTAGAGCTGCTTGAAGTTCAGTCTGGATACGGTAAGCAAAATCTATATCCCCGGGAATTTCTTGGTTATAGTAGATGAGGGCTTCGACTTTGCCAGCAAAACTCAATAAATCTAGGTCTTTGAGGATTTTGGAGATATGTAAATCATAATCATAACGATTAGCAAAAGGTCTAATTTCTCTAGGTATGGATAGCACTATGGCAGAACCAGAAGTCCCAGAAGGATAATGGTAACGACGATATTTAGTTTCTAGTTTGCCGAGTTCTTGGATTTGCCAAAGACTACGCTCGGATTTCCAGTTACCGGTAGTACAAATGGGGGTAATAATCTCGTGTCCCATATCGATAGCAGCTCTGACTGTGTCAGCAAAGCTTACACTAAGATCATCTGGATACTGCGTGAAGACTGGATCATAGCCTTCGACTTTAGTGATGCGCAGTCGGACCCCAAGCTCTTGGGCTTCTTTGTAGACTTTAATAAGCTCGGAGTAGAGGATAGACCCGCTATTGGTGGTACTAGCAGATACAGCGCAACCATTACACCCTATAGGACAAGAGTTCATATGCCTCTCATGAAAAATATGTTCACTATAGAATTTCTTCTTGGCTTCAAGACTGCTGCTCGGTAGGGCGAGTTTGGGGGACATTGTTGATAATAATACTAGACTTGTTCTAAAATCGCCAATACTGGGCTAGTTCTAGTTTTTAGGAGCACTTTTAGGAGCAAAGTCTCTTAGTAGGCATTTTGCAAAAGGACTTAAGTCACCAGCACAGAGATCCCGGCAATATTCTAGCAGGGCTTGATAGTGCTCTGGTTTTAGTGGCTTGGCTCCTTCTTTGACAGCTAGGATAGCATGAGCGAGTCTGAGGGCTTGTGGGTGCTGCCCGAAGAGATTGAACATAGTATGTCCCCAATGCTTTGAAAGAGGAGACTCTGACCCTAAGACATAGTTCCAATAGCTGAACCCATCATTAGCACGAGGGTGAAAGATTACTTGATCAGGAGAAATTGAGACTACCTTGCGAAGTTCTGAAACTGTTAGAGATGCTAAAAGAGCTGGATTATTAGCAGAATGTTGGAAAACAAGGTCCGATTGCGCTGAGTTCACAGATATTGCAGTAGGATCTATGATATCCAGAGATTGTTCAATAATTGTATCTCTTTCATAAGTAAGATGCTGTCTGAGCCGAGCACAGTTGCTTTCTGGGATAGTATTAGCATCACTCTCTATATATTCAAGTATTTGTTCTGCTTCAGCATCGCTACACAAAGGACCTATTATCCTAAGATACTTGGGGTTTACAAGCTTGAGCAGATTTGTTTGACTTGGAGTAGTAAAAAAATCTTCTAATCCACTCTCCTTGCGGAATTTAGCGAAGAGTTCAGTTCTAGTATCAGGAATAGTTAAGCTAGCTAAGTCCATTTGAGTATGAGTTTGAGCTAAACGCATAATGTCTGTAGGACAGTCCTGCTTAGCGTGAGCGCAGATCAAAGCAACTGTTATTGCAAGCTCAGGACTATTGATAGGACTAACTGAACTCGTGGCTGGCTCAACCTGATGGAATCGACTTTCAAACATCTGCTGAGCAGCAGGATTCTCTTTCAGAGAACAAACAGAATTAACAAAATTCAAAAGTTCATTGAGTCTATCTGGAGGGAGTCCCATGGATGGATGTAGAAATCTGGTAATAATTCTCTCAGCCCAGCGGACATCTCTAACATTATCCAAAAAAAATAGAGTCGTTCTAGGAGGTAGGTCATCTGCGTGGTAGAGAGGTTCTCTAGACCAATTAGACAAATTCTCTTCCGTATAATGACTACCATCAAGCTTCTCAAATAGAGCCTTCCTTTGCCTAGCAGACAGGTGAGTTAAGTTGATGCCAGATAATGCGGCCAATGGCAGCGAGCTCCCACTGTCTAATATTATCTTGAGGTACCTTCTATTAGATTCTTCAATACTACTGTCAGGAGGATTAGCCCGCTTATCAAGCTCCAAAAATGACTTAATTTCATTGTCCCCAAAAGCAGCACTTATTGTTTGATTAGGAAGTGGAGACTTACAAGCTCTGAACACAGCGTCCAGATGCATAAGGATGGCTTGTTGTTGTAATCTTGGAAGCGTAGATATCCAAGAAGGCAGGACTGTTTTTGCTGCCGTTTTTGTTCCCATTGCTGAACTTATGCTTGACATTTTATCTATATTATCATTCAGATAAATCTACTGTCAAGCCTCTTGCTAAAATCCTTAAAGTGAGAGACC
>CAZASO010000046.1:0-13288 GCA_964487825.1 uncultured Gammaproteobacteria bacterium | reverse complement strand
ATGAGGTGATGAGCTTAACTGCGCTTGTGCGAAGCCAGCTCGAGCCTAGGCTAAGAGCAAGAGCTAAGCGTGTGCTCGCTGTCTTGCAACTCATCTATGCTCGCTGCCTCACACCGGATCTGCGTTGTTGCTCTTCGGGCTCGGCTACTGCGCAGCCAAGAGTTTAAGTTTGAAGGTTAGGTCTTTGCCTGCTAGTAGATGGTTAGCATCAAGATAGACTGTATCAGCGCCTATCTCTATAATGCGGGCTGATAGAGCGCCTTCTGGGCTTTCTAGTTTGAGAGTCAAGGCTTCTTTGATTTCTAGGCTAGCAGGGATTTGTGCTCTGGGGATTTGTAAGATTTTGTTGGGATAGCTAGGACCATAGGCGTAATCTGCTGGGATAGTGAAGGTTTTGCTCTCGCCTACTCGCATGCCCAAAACCGCATCCTCAAAGGCTTTGAGCACGGAGCTATCACCAATAGTAAAAATTAAAGGACTTTGACCATAATTACTATCGAAAATAATTCCATCATCAACAGTGCCAGTATATTGAACTAGGACTTGTTGACCCCTTTTGGCTTTGGGGGCAGCAAGAGAACTTAGAGTCAGGCTAAGGCAGATTAGCAAGAGCCCAAAGCTTAAAAAGTTTTTTGTTTGCATGTAAATCATTGATGTCTAAGCTCGCAGCTTCTGGCTTGCAAGCCTTGCCCTGTTAAAAGCCTATTGTAACAGAAGTCTATTGTCCGAAATAATGCAGGACTATTTCACTGTTAAGAGCATTGATACCAGTGTTGTTGATTTTTTCGAAGACTATTTGAGTACCATTAAAACTATCTATTTGAAGATTAGTGCCGGGGATAGGGACATTTGCGCTGCCTGCATTGATGGTGCTAGTGTTGGCTCCACTAATGATTTGGATTTGGTTGGCGACACCTGTTTGTAGTTTGATAACGATGTCTGGATTATAGTTAGCTAGTTTGGCGAACTGAGCAGTACCGCTACTAGCATTAGCTCTAAAACTGGCTAGAGGGCTAGCACTACTAAGGATTTTGCCGTTGGCTTCTAAGAGGCGAGAGCTAGCCGTTCCAGCACCCACTCCCAAGTTTTGGTTGCCAGCTAAAATCTGGAAAGCCTGAAGCACAGTCGTAGCAGGCGTTATAGTACCTGCAGTAGTGTTGGCTACGAAACCAGTTAAAGGTCTACTAAGGACCTGAGGGTCATAACTAGCAAGATCTGAACTAAGTAAAATTCTGAGTAGATTACCATTGTTGTCCATTTGGTTCAATACACCACCATTATTGACTATAAACCTGCGTCTATTAATAGTGGTAGTAGGATCTACTAACATCAAACCCCCACCAAAAGTGCCATTGGGGGACTGGTTGCGCTGACCATTAAGAATAGTAAAACCTTGGCTGGCACCAGCGCTATCTACTCTTAGTCCGTTGTTGCTGGAGCCACCACTATTAAAAAGAAAAATATCGCTTTGCAATAGAGCTTTGGCTTTGAGGCCGAAACTTAAAGAAAGGGCTAGGATGCTGATTATGACTAGGTTCTGTGATTTCATTGTGAGATTTCCCCCTTAAGAGAGATTAGAAGGCTCTGTATTCTATGTGGATAGTTTTGTTGGTGAAAGAACCGAAGAGCGGTTGATTGATGAGATTGATTTTGTTGTTGGCAATAAAAAACGCATAATCTTGACCGACTACAGAGATAGCTGTCGCGGCTGAGACTGGTAGCGGCGGTGAACTAGTGGTCCCAAAAGTAGTAGTGATACCTTGGGTCTCATAGGACATCAAAGTAGGTTGTCCAGAGACTAAAGCGAACCGTAATGTAACAGGGACATTGTTGGTGCTGCTGGCTAGAGTTACTACGGAAGCTGGGGTCAAACTAGAGTTAGGTGTGATCACCGAGAAGCTAGCTGTCTGCACAGCGTTGCCGTTGGGCAGTATGACATTCTCTTCAGCTAAGCCTGAATCGCTGATGGAGAGCGGGAACCAAGCGTTATTGGGATCGTTGGGGTTAGGTAGTGTTCCTGCGACAACATCTCTTTGAGCAAGGAAAGTACTATTACTGAGTCTAACTACAGAACCTTTGGAATAACCTATATTAGGGTTATAGTTGCCATTGGCGGTGAAAGCCGCAACAGTACTAGTGTTGTTGACTATATTAGTAATGGGTGCTTGAGGAGCTACTAATAAGGACCAGTATTGAGAGATAAGAGGGTCTGTGATATTAGCTCTAGTGGGGGCAGGTTTGCCTACTGGAACTATATCTTTAGCTATAAAAGAACTACTGTCGTTAGTGACTATGTCGTTAGCAGCATAAGCAGTATTAGGGTTAAAGGGACCTTTGGCGACTATACCGCTATCGCCACCAGCGCTAGAACCATCATCAGAAGAATTACGAAGTACGGCTTTTTCGTAGATTTGGACGGGAGTACTAGCGGTAGGTAGAGTGATGACATAGTTGTTGGAGCTGCGAGTAGCTTGGATAGCAGAAGTCACATCACGATGACTGCTTTGGGGTACTAGAATAAGTCTCTGAAGAATATACTGAGCTATAGAGTCCATTTGTGTTTTGGTGAAACCAGTTGGAACTGAGTCAGGGAAAGAGTTATCCTCAGGGATACTAGAGCTAATAGCTTTGTCTGATAGAGTAAAGCTGCCTTCAAATGGTCCTGCAAAAGTAGCCCCAGTATCTGTGAGTATATAAAAACGATATTTGGAATTGGGTTCTGATAAGCCGACTAGAGGTACTCTGAACCGAGCAGTGTTTTTGCGCAGATTATATCTGTGACTAGTAGTAGCTACCCATTCTTCACTGCCATCAGGAAGAACTTTAAAAGTAGCTATAGAAAAATTAGGTTTATTGAGGTCTGAACTAAAATTAACTATTCTTCGGATGCCACTAACTCTACCTAGAGCCATAGGATCTACTTTGGCTTTGGAGCGGGCCGCTTCTAAATCTTGGCTGCGAACCTCAAAACTAATATTAGGGTTGGAGCCCAAGTCTTGAAGCCTAGTCAGTGGCGGGGTTTTGGCGCTAAGACCATTAATGCTACAAATAGCAATAACTAAGGAAATTAAAAGATAGAATTTCTTGTTCATGTTTATCCTGTATTAACTCTGGGGGCTTTATTTTAGCAGTCTCAGAGCCTCAAAAAATTAGTATAACATAATAGGGACGGGCTTTGTATTTAATTGTGTCTGGGGCATTGCTCGGGTTTGGTCGCCTAGCATCTGGAGCAAAACGCCTATTTCGTGACAAACCTATTATAATTTTGTTATAACGATATTATTATTCTGCTCAGCGACTGCCACCAAGCTCTGTCCTTGGAGTAGAGCTTCTATGGCTTTAAGTCCCATTTTATGGGCTAGTATCCTATCCCTAGCACTAGGGCTACCACCTCTTTGGACATGACCAAGAACGCAGACTCTAAAGTTACAGGGAATGTCTCCAGAGGCTTCTTGATAATTCTTGATGGCTTCAGCTAATTGGAAAGCTCCGCCAGATTCATCACCTTCGGCTACTACTATAATGTCATGGCCTTTGGACCTCAAGGTAGAGACTAGAGCAGGAAAATCATTAAGAGTTTCTGGGGTCAGAATAAATCTAGCGCCACTAGCAATACCTACGGCTTGAGCCAAGTCTCCAGAAGATCTACCCATGACTTCAACGATGAAGGTCATATTGTGGGAGTCTCCTGTGTCTCGTAGTTTGTCTATGGCAGAGACCGCTGTATTAACGGCAGTATCGAAGCCAATAGTAAAATCTGTGCCTTCTATGTCATTGTCTATAGTTCCCGGGCTCCCTATTACTAGTCCTTCTGACCATTGACCACGAGGAGAGCCGTTGGCTTCAAAACCAGTTCCAGAGAGAGCTTTGAGCCCAGCATAACTACCATCACCACCACAACAAATCAAGGCATCTATCTGATGCGCTCTTAAGTTGTTAGCGGCTTTAGTTCTACCTTCTGCTGTCATAAACTCTGCTGAGCGAGAGGTTTTGAGTATAGTGCCACCTCTTTGGACTATATTACTTACCGAATCATAATTTAGAACTTGGATTTTGTTTTCGATAAGACCTTGGTAGCCTTCGTAGATGCCATAAGGAGTGATACCAAGTTCGAGAGTTTGTCTTACTATACTTCTAATATGGGCATTCATGCCCGGCGCATCTCCACCACTAGTCATAATTGCGATGCGTAAAATCTGTTTGGGCATTTAGTGTATAAGTATAACTTGATTATGATTTGTCTTTGTTCAGCTTGGGAAGAGGAATTGCAAGCTCTTAGGGATAAGGATTTGTATTTAGATGCTCGTCTTATCCAAGCTGGGCAGGGATTGCTTTTGAGGACTTTGGGGATAGGTTATGTGCAGGCGGCTCTATCTTTGCAAAAAATAATCCGAGATGAACCACAAATTCAAGAAATAATTTTTGTGGGGACCTGTGGTTCTTATAATGATAAATATAAGATAGGAGATTTGCTCAATATTAGTTCTGTGACTTTTTTGGAGAGAGGAGCCATAGAAGGCTCTGGCTATCTGGTTTCTGGGCTAAAGCCCTTGTCTTATAATTCAGCAGGACTCGTCTCAGAAGATTTTGAGCAGGCTCCTTGTTTGTCTTCTTTGGAGATTAGTAGCAAGGCAACTAAAATTTTGGATTACTATCATTATGACGCAGCAGTAGAAAATATGGAGTTACTAGGGGTTGCCAAAGTGGCTTCAGATGCAGCTCTTCCTTGGCGAGCCCTGCTCGCTGTTAGTAACTACACTAACGCTAAGGCGCATGAGGACTGGCTTAGAGAGCATAAGCGAGTCTCAGCACTTATTGCAAGTAGAGGTTTTTGCAGTAAGTCGCGACTTTATTGAAGAGAGGCCCAGAGACAGTATCACCCCAACCGCCATCAGTTTGAGGGTCGTCTATGACAGCAAGAACTATGAATTTAGGATTGGAAGCAGGGAAGAAACCTAGAAAACTAGCTACAGTGCGGTTCCTATGATAGCCTCCTTCACTACGGATTTTTTGAGCAGTGCCTGTTTTGCCGGCGACTTCTAGTCCTTCTACTTTGCCAGCTATGCTGTGTTTTTCTTGGAGGTTATAGGCAAGTGAACGAGCCAGTAGAGAGCGGACCAGTTTGGCTGTCTCAGGTTTGATGACTTGATACATCTTAGGACCCTTATTGTTATTGAGTTTGAAGCTTAGTTTCTTGCTGTTTTGGAGTAGTTCTTGTTTGCGTTTGAGAATTTCATGAGAGTTAGTGATTTTGATGAGAGTGGGTTGTATCCATATTCCATCGTTGGCGACAGCATTAGCAGCAGCTAGTATTTGAAGAGGGGTGATGGAAATAGCACCCTGCCCCATAGCAGTAGTAGCGGTGTCTGATTGATGCCAAGAATGTGGTTTCTTGACTATGCCTTTGGTTTCACCAACCAGTTCGATATTAGTTTTATTGCCAAAACCAAACTTACGAATATAGTTGTAAAAAGTATTAGCACCCATCTTCAGACCAAGATGTCCAGCGAAAGTATTACTAGAGCGGGCAAATAAACCCATCAGGTCCAAAGTCTCACAGTGAAAGCTTTTGGGGCTATAGCCGTGATTAGCTATCTTCCAGCGCTCTACTTCTATGTATCCGTTGTCATGGAATTTATAATTAGACGGCACTGCCCCAGAATCGAGGGCCGAACTTACTGTGATGATTTTGAAAATAGAGCCCGGTTGATAGACATCTGTTAGAGCCCAGTTTTTGGTGCTTTCGATAGGAGCATTGTAGTAGTTATTGGGATCATAGCTCGGATAACTAGCCCAACTGTAAATCTCACCAGTATCTATGCGCATCACTATTACGGTGCCGCGTGTAGAGTGGGTTTGAGAGATGCGTTCATTGAGGGCCTGCTCTACGAGGGCTTGCAGTCTAGAGTCTATACTGAGGCTAAGTTTGTTGTTGCTTTTTTGGAGAAGGGCTTTTTCGAAGCGACTCTCTATACCTTGACGGGCTTTGCCATAGAGATCTACGAAGCCTAATAAATGTGCGGCAGAAGATTTCTGGGGGTAGTATCTTTGGGTATTGCGTCGTAGCAAAAGTAATCTGGAATTGAGTTTGCGGATTTGAGAAGCTTGCTCTTTGTTGAGTTCTCTAGCTACAATTTTACTAAAATTGCTACTAACTATAGTTTTGAGTTTTTCTCCACTAAGACTGTCTCGATGAAGGATATTGGCTAGATTGTAAGCAAGGGTTTCTCTGTTCTCTTTAGTTTTGATGGGATTATATTCTAGGGTGTATTTGCTGATATCCAGAGCAAGCACTCTACCGAACCTGTCTACTATGTCTCCTCTGAGAGTTTCTGAAATCTGACGATTATGATTATTGCGAACTTCATTGATGTGTTTGCTGTGTTCTAAGATTTGGAGTTGAAAAAGTTTTATAAAAATAGCCGCAAAGCTAATTAGAACAAAGGTTTGAAAGAGTTTATATCTAAAGGGACTCACAGTTATAGGATAACTCAGATGGGACTTTGTAGATAGACTCTTAGTTCATCGCAGAATAAGAACCGAGCCATTTGTAGTAGCTAAAATATAATTGTGTTTTTTTGAGGGCTTCGCTGATGAGAGGTTCTTCTTTGTGACCTTTGAAGTCCAAACAAAAACTATATTCACCCAGTTTCTGGCGCGAGGGTCTCGATTCTATGCGACTTAGATTAATGCCCGCATCTGCAAAAACTCTGAGTATGCGCTCTAGGCTACCCGGCGCATCTATGGTTTGGAAGACTATACTAGTCTTGTCTAAGCCAGTTGGGGAGCTGGCTTTGGCTGAGACTATCCAAAACCTAGTTTTGTTGTTATTTTCGTCATTAATGCCTCTAGCTATGACTTGGAGCCCATAAAGCTTGGCGCAGAGTTCAGGGGCTATAGCAGCATGAGTCCGTGCATCAAGATGAGATATTTTGTCAGCAGCTTGGCTATTACTAGATGTCAGCTCAAGACTAGCTTGGGGACAGTGTTTGCGCAGATAATCTCTGCACTGGGCGAAACTCATAGTATGAGTATGAATATTAGTAATCTCAGCTAAAGCAAGTTCAGATTTGGCTAAGAGGCAGTGATTGATGTCCAGATTATATTCGGCATTGATGTAGAGGTCTTGGGATCTAAGCATGGCATCAGTAGTCTCATGCACGCTACCAGCGATAGAGTTCTCTATAGGGACTATTATGGATTCATAGAGACCAGTCCCCAGTCCTTCCACTAGATCTGTGATAGTTCTGGCTCCTATTAATTCTCTGCCTTTGGGGAAGACATCTAGGGCCGCTATATGAGAATAAGAACCTTCTGGTCCTAGGTAGGCACTTTTCATAACAAGTCTATTTTAGTCTAAGATTAGTCTTAAGGTTCATGTTAGATATAAACAAACTTAATCACTCTTTGCAAGCCTATGATGATGAGGTTTTCGCTGAATTAGAACCAGTTTTGGATAGTATAGCTCTAAGGTCTAAGGCTTTAGCTTCTAATCTTAGACGCTGTTTTACTAAAATTCGTGATAACGATAGATATTTGCGTGCTTATCAAGGCGAGCAAGTCTCTTGTCAAGAAAAAAATTTTTCTGAAGCTGAGTTTATGATTTTTAGAGAATATGTAAGATTATTGAGGGCTTGTACTATTGCTTGCGGCAAAGAACTTTCTGAGAAGTATAAACAGCTGTTTATGGATTTTTTTAATGGCAAGCGTTTGGATTTAGCGAAACAACTTGGCGAAACTCATGAGGCTCAAAACTAATCAGAAAGAGAGACTCAGGGCTCTTTTGGATTTTGATGCTCAGTATTTTTCTAAAGAGACTTTGATTATAGGTTTGGATGAAGTGGGGCGAGGTTGTTTTGCTGGACCGGTGGTAACGGCAGCTTTTGCTTATGATAGTTCTTCGCGCGACTTATTAGCAGAGGGTCTTACGATATTAGATGATAGTAAAAAACTGAGAGCTACTACGCGGCAAGAGATAGTAAAAGATTTGGAAGGGATTCCTACTTTAAGTTTTGATTTTTGTTTTTATCCAGCAACTGAAGTAGATAGACGAGGTATCGTGAATTGTATTTGGGCTTCGATGCTTAATAACCTTAGAACTCTATTAGGAGGCTTGGAGCGTGATTATAATAATATTATAATCCTTGTGGATGGGCCCCGTAAAATCAAGGGTTTTGAGCTTTTGCTTCAAGACTTTGAGCAAGTAGCTTTGGAGCATTATGCCATTGTGCGAGGGGACAGTAAAAGTGCGGCAATAGCAGCAGCAAGTAATATTGCAAAAGTCAAAAGAGATAATTATATGCAAGAACTAGCAAGGGACTACCCTCAGTATCACTGGGAGACTAATGTGGGCTATGGTACAGCCAAACATAGAGAAGCTATCAAGCATTATGGTTTAACCGATTATCATCGCCGAAGTTTTTGTCGAGGCTGTGAATAAATTTATAAGCCAAAGGCACTATAAATAAAGTTAGTAGTGTTGCAACTACAAGACCACCTATGACCGCAATGCCCATGGATTGGCGGGATTCAGCTCCTACACCTAGGGCTAAGGCTATGGGCAAGATGCCTAGCATAGTAGAGAGAGCAGTCATAACTATGGGTCTTAGCCTAAGAGCGGAGGCTTTGGTGATAGCAGAGTCTAAGTCTAGACCTTCTTCACGAAGTTGGTTGATGAATTCTACTATAAGGATACCGTTCTTGCTGGCTATGCCTATGAGCATGATCATGCCGATCTGACTATAAACATTAATGCTGATGTTTTTGAATTGAGGTATGACGAACTGTATCCATTCAGGGGCTCCAAAACCAATAGCCATGCCTGTTAGAAGAGGGAACAGCTTAAAGAAAGCTAGAGAAGCCAGAGCCCCGACCAAAGCAAGAGGTACTGTAAGCATAATAATGAGCGGGCTAATGAAACTCTCAAACTGAGCAGCCAAAAATAAATATGCAAAAATCAAGGCAACAAAAAATCCAAAAAACAAAGCAAGATTGGCATCTTTAAGTTCCTTGGATGTACCTATATAGTCTAGACTATAGTCGGCTGGGATTTCTGGCATTTGCTGAATAATTTTGCGAGTTAAACTTTCTAACTCTGCTAAGCCTTGGGCTGGGGTGAAACCCGCTTTGGGAGAGGCATTGATGGTGACGGCTTTTTTGCGATCATGGTGGTTTAGCTCTTCTGCACCAATAGTTTCTTGGATACTAATAAGATTACTGAGTTGAATTAAATCCCCATCTCGATTACGCAAAGCGAACTCGCCGATTTTTTGGGGACTGTCTTTATCTTCGCGAGCTAGGCTCACTATGGTTTTGTAGTTTTGACCGTCTATATTAAATTCTGTGAGATCTATGCCAGTAAATAATATCTCTAGGGATTTTGCGATGTCCAGCATCTCTACACCCAAGCTCAAAGCCTTATCACGATTGATGTTGATGCTAAGTTCTGGTTTATCAAAACTAAGATTAGAGCGAGCAAACAAAATACTAGGTAGGGCTGTAGCTTGAGCTGTAATAGCAGAAGAAGCCTGCATTAGGAATTTTTGGTCATTGCTTTTGATGACTAATTGTATGGGTTGAGCCCCGAAACCTCCGCTAGGACCAGATTGAGGGGTTATGGGTAGAATGAAAGCTTCTGGGATATTGCCAAGGACAGGATAGAGAGGGCCTACTATAGAGAAGACATTGCGTTTACGGTCTTTCCAGTCCACGAGACGACTAACTATAATACCTTCGCTAACTTTGCCGGGCGCATCTAGGCCCCAAGCAGCTACTGAGATAGCAGTGTTAATCTCTGGAATGTCAGCAAAAATATTTTCGACTTTGCGAATTTGTTTGTCTATGTAGTCTAGATTGCTACCACGAGGAGTTTGAATGATGGTATAGAAAACCCCTCTATCTTCACTAGGTATGAAATCTTGGTTGTTGAAATTATAGAAAAATATAATACCAATAAGGCAAGCTATAAGGCTAGGAGCCAGTATCTGAATGGGTTTGCGAAGTAGACTCCCTAGGATTTTTTGGTAGCGTTCTTCTATGTTTTGGATATTGATGGGGCTGTGACCAAGAGAGTCCCGTCGTAATAGTTTAGAGCTGAGCATAGGAGCCATGGTCAGTGCAACAAAGGCGGAAATGAGGGTTGCAAAACAAATAGAAAAAGCAAACTCGGAAAGCAGTCTGCCAGTGATGCCTGTCATAAAAGCTATGGGCAAGAAAATAGAAATTAGAACCAAGGTTGTGGCTATAACTGCTAGGGTGATTTGCTTGGTCCCTTGTTTTGCCGCTTCTATGGGTGCTAGTCCTGATTCTATGGAGCGAAAAATATTTTCTACGACGATAATAGAATCATCTACTACTATACCTACAGCAATAATCATGCCCAAGAGGGTCATAAGATTGATGCTGAAATTCATCATATGTAAAGCTGCCATAGTGCCTATAAGGCTGATGGGGATTGAGATGGCGGGTATGATGGTGGCGCGTAGATTACCAAGAAAAAGATAAATAATGAGGAAGACCAAAAAAGAAGCTATATAGATACTATTGTAGACTTCATCTAAGCTCAGTCTAATGAAAGTAGAAGCATCAAAACCTACATCTAGGTCTATATCTTTGGGTAGTCGTTTGCGAAGCTCATCAATTTTGGCGCGGACTTTGTCTGAGATTTCAATAGTATTGGATTTGGCTTGCCTGAGTATCCCTAGTCCAAAACCCTGTTGCCCATTGAATCTTATAAAACTTCTATCGTTCTCGGCACCTTCTGTGATGTTAGCTATATCTCCTAGCTTGACTGCCCCTTCGCTTCGAATAGTTAGAGCAGCATATTCTGCTGGGTTTTTGAGTTTGGCTGATAGTTTGATGGCAAACTCTTTATCAGGAGAGAGTATGCGTCCAGCAGGAAGCTCTATGTTATTGCTTGTGAGAGCTTGGTTTACATCTAAGATAGTAAGCCCATAGAAAGCTAATCTCTTGGGGTCTATGAGTATTTGGATAGAGCGCCTTCTAGCTCCACCGAAAATAACTTTACTCACACCACTAATGGTTTGGAGGCTATCTTTGATCTCTCTGTCTACATACTCAGAGAGGTCAAGTAGGTCTCGCTGACTGGATTTGACCATAATCCACATTATGGGTTGAGCATCAGCATCAGCCTTGGCGATAATGGGTTCTTCTACATTATCTGGTAGCCGTGATCTAATACGAGAGACTTTGTCTCTAACATCTTGAGCAGCTATGTCTATGTTGCGTTCTAGATTAAACTCGACTATGATCTGGCTAACCCCGTCTCGGCTGGTGGAAGTCAGGCTGCGAATGCCTTCTATACCGCTTAGTTCTTCTTCTATGATTTCTGTAACTTCGGTTTCTATGACACTGGCATTAGCACCGGGATAGATACTGGTTACTGTGGTAACTGGGGGGTCTATGTCTGGATATTCTCTGACAGGTAGCTTGGGGTAGGCTATCAAACCTACTAAAACTATAAGTAGCGAAAACACAGTCGCCAAGACCGGTCTATCAATAGAAAGATCGGATAGAGATTTCATTGTTCTTCTTCGATGATGGTAAGTTTGGCTCCCGGATAAATACTATGTAAACCCGCATAGATTACTAGGTCTCCATTGTTGATACCAGAGACTATCTCGACCATGCCGCTATTATTACGGATACCGATTTCTACTGGGCAGCGCTGAGCGATAAGCCCAGAGTCTATTTGCTGACCGGCTTTGAAGGCTGTTCGTCTATTCTTGTCATCACTAGCTTTGGGGTCTTTGGCAGCGATATAAATATATTTTTGGCCTTGATCTAAGTAGACAGCTGTTTCTGGAACTACTATGTGGTTAATTTGTTCTTGAATATTTTGTTTGACTTTGACGAATTGGTTAGCTTTGAGGTAGCTAGCAGCACTGTCTTCTATACGGGCTCTTATCAAAACCGCTCTGGATTTGGGATCTACGCGAGGCGCTATGAAATCTATATAAGCTTTGATAGTTTTAGTAGGATCCGCATCGCTAGAGACTTCTATTAATTGACCTAACTTAACTAGAGGAATAATTTTCTCTGGGATATTGTAGCTAACTCTTAGAGGGCGGGTTTTGACTATATCCATAATGGGATCTCCCAGTCTTACGAAATCTCCGGGATCTACATAGATCTGCCCAACCGTTCCAGAGATACGAGACCTAATCTCAAGATTGCCTAACATAGACTGAGCTTTTTTAACTCTAGTTTGATATTTGAGTAAATCTTGAGAAGAGATAGCACCCTCTTCGTGTAAGGTTTTGAAGGCTTTGTAATCGCTATCAGCTTCTTCTAATTCTGCTTGAGCATCTTCGCCTTTAATGCGAGCCAGAATTTGTCCTTCTGAGACCCAAGCACCTTCTCGTACAAAAACATAATCCAGTTGCCCTGCTCTTTCTGCGGCTACTTGGATTTCTTTGTCAGCTTTGAGTTCACCGACGGTTTCAAAACTTTGAGAAATAGGGGCTTTAGTAGCAGCTTGAATTTTAACTGCGACTGCTCTTGCTTGACTGCCAGCTGGTTTAGCTTTGGGGTTACAAGAACTGAGAATACAGCAAAATAGGCATAAAAATAATTTGAAAAAGGTTTGGGGCATGGGTTTAAGCAGAGGCTTTATGATTATTATTATGACACTAAAAAGGGAGCTATTCAAATTTACTTCTAGCCTTTGCTCTCTTATGGATCTTAGTTCGTTTACTAATTCTTCTGAGGCATGGGTTTCAGCTAATTTGCTTTGCAAAAATAATTATCGAAGCCTAGAGCTTTGTTTGCGCTCCCTCTTAGCGCAAGATCTTATCCGTGAGATAGTTATAGTAGATAGTGGTTCTACGGATGGATCTATAGAATGTATCCAGCAACTTGCTACCCAAACTAAGACTAAGATCAAACTTATTCAGGAAGCTGCTTTCAAAGGTTATTCTTATCATCGCAACCAAGCTTTAGCTAATTCAAATGGAGACTGGATTTTGGCTATAGATTCAGATGAGTTCTTGTCTCAAGAACTAGCTTTGCAAATCCCAAAATTAATACGCAGTAAAATTTATTCTGCGTATCTAATTTATAGACATTGGATTAGTTCTATTAATCCTGAAACCCGAGAGCTTAAATATATTATTAATGAACAAAGCAAAGGCAGATACAAAGCTTCTTTGAGGCTTTTTCGTAAACAAAAGGGCTTGGAGTATAGAGGTGAGATACATGAGAGTCTTTTTGGTTGTGAGTGGATTCGCAGTAAAAAATTATCACCAAATAATTCTGTAATTTATCATCT
>CAZASO010000045.1:0-13391 GCA_964487825.1 uncultured Gammaproteobacteria bacterium | reverse complement strand
TAAATGAATTCAATCGCCTGATTATCCACCCAAGCTCTATTATTAGAGACTTTGACTTCAGACCAAGAAGCCTCTTGTCTAGAGACTTTGATGATTTGTCCAGCGTATAGCTCGAAGAGTACGGGATAGGCTTCGTTATTGCCAGAGTGGGCTTTGCTGTTGTGAATGACTACGGCTTTGGGGCTGAAGTTTTGGCAATAACTAATAAAAGCAAAATTCAAGAGGCTGAAAATAAATATCAAAATAGCAAGATAGCGTAAAGCCGTTTTAGCTAGTAGTTTTTTGCGAAAGATGAAAACTAGATTAGCGAGGAGTAAAAGTATAAAAGATTCTGTTAAGGTGGCATAGCTATAAGCCACTAGAGGACTTTGTTTGAGCTGGACTTGCTCCAAAGCTAAGTCTAGATTGTGGTTGAGCTTGGAGTCTCTTGGCATGTGTTTTTTGGCTTGATAGTATTTGGCTATGGCTAAAGCATAGTCACCGTTGAGATAGAATTGCTGGGCTTGGGCTAATTGATCTAACATAGGGTTTTGGATTTTTGGATAAGTTCTAGGGCTTCGTTTTTGAGTTCTTGAAGCTTGGTCTCGTCTTTGGAGTCTAGTCCACTATATAGTAGAGCATCTATCTTATCGAAGAAAATTCTAAACTGACTAGAATTCTCTAGTTCTGGGAAATCTTGGAGATATTCTTTGACTAGAATGGAAAGCTCTTCTATGGAACTAGCTTGTTTAATGGCTTTGAGCTCAGATCTGCTGCGTGGCTTCAAGTTAGTTTGGCTGGGACGCAGTAGACTAAGAGCATTAATGCTAATGATGATAAGCCATAGGAGCCAGATGGGGACTGGGATTTGGGGCTGGGCAGCTTGGATCTCAGAGGGACTGAAGAGCCATAGTTCTTTGGATTGAGAGGTCTCTTCTATAGGGCTAGGTTCTTCTGCTTCGGACTCATTTGAAGGAAGGACATTAAGCTCTAATTGAGTGGCAGGGATAGTTTCATAGCGTCGTTTATTGGTGTCAAAATATACTAAGGGAGCTATGTTTATATTCACCTTGCCTGCTTTTTTGGCTATGACAGCATAGCGACTATTCAGGCTGAAACTTTTTATGCCAGCGCTAGTACTAGAGACTAGGTTTTTTTTGTCTTCAAAAACCGTATATAGGTTGGATTTGGAGATTAGGTTGAGATTGAGGGTTTTGGGATTACCTGAGCCGCTCGCTGTTGTGTGGACTAGGACTGCGTTACCAGCCTCTACGCTAGTTTGTTCTAGTCTATGATTCATCGTTAGAGTCCCCACAAAAGAACTAAAGTTCGCTGGGATAGGCTTGGGGAGGGCTTTGACATTGATGAGGACTGAACCGGTTTCTATGTTTTCTTGTTTCTCGAAAGATCGAGTAACTAGCTGAGCGAAGGGATCGAAGGCTCTAGCCTTCATGGCATTGACATCTAAGACAGTCACCAAGAGCTTTTGAGAGTTAATGATACTTGGTTTGGCTTGGATCGGGAAGAGTATGCTGGCGATTTCGTAGTAATAGTATTTCTGTCCGTCTATGATTTCTTCGCCTTCTAGTCCGCCGTCGATTTTGTCTTGTACGAAATTATCAAAAGAAAAAGCAGCATTATTGAAATTGATATTACGGAGATTGCCTTGGTGATAGATTCTGAGTCTCAGTTTGATTTGTTCGCCTACATACGGGTTGCTGTTGCTAACTAAAAGCTTGGCAAAGACTTTGGAGGCTTCTGTGGACGCTGCTACTGGATTGCTGGTCGGGGCAGAGATTTTGGAGCCTGCTACTGGATTGCCGGTCTGGGCAGGGATTTTGGAGCTTGCTGTTGGATTGCTGGTCGGGGCAGAGACTTTGATGGGGATAATGGGGCTGCTATGAATAGCGCCTTGAGCTTCTATAGTGGCTGAAGGAATATTAAAACTACCTACTCGTTTTGGGTTAAGTATGAGAGTGATTTTGTATTGTTGGGATTTGTTGCCATTGACGATCTTGATGCTATTAGAAGTACTCTGACCTACGACCAGAAAATCTTCTGTCTCTGAAGGGAAATTAAGTCTTCCTATTTGATTGGCTCTGATGATAAAACTAAGGTTAATAGTCTGACCCAAGCTAAGTTCGCTTGGGCTGGCTTGTACCTCTAGGACTGGGAGATCCAATGCTGATGCGGCATTGAAGATGAGTGATATCAGTAAGGCTAGAAAGAGCAACTTAGTTTTCATTAGAGATGTCACCTAAGATTTCTGTTGTAGACCTAGTGTTTATTTTATCGACTAAGACTATATTAGTGCCTAGAGATTTAGCAAGCTCGGCTTCTGGGAGAGCTTCGATACTATAATCTCCGCCTTTGGTGTAGATATCTGGCTTAACTGCTTTCAAAAATTCAGAGGCATCATCTTCTTCAAAGATAACCACATAGTCTACTGCTCTTAGTGCTAGTAATAATTCGGCTCTGTCTTCTTGGCTATGAATGGGTCTAGTATTGCCTTTGAGCTTACGCACACTAGTATCTGAGTTAAGGCCTACTATTAATATATCGGCTAGGGCTTTGGATTGACTGAGATATCGACTATGCCCTATATGTAAAATATCAAAACAGCCATTGGTAGCCACTAGAGTCTTGCCCTCTGCTTTAAGCTTGGCGCAGACTTGATTTGCTTCGCTTAGGTCTAATAATCTACTCATGAGTTTTCATCTTAAAACATTTTTCGAAGACACAATCTTCTTTCAAAGGACACTCGCTAGGATCCTGCATCTTCCTCCATTCTTTGCGGAAACATTCTCTAGCTTGGATATAATCCCAAGCAAAATCAAACATTTCTTCTGTGGATTTGGAATAGATTTTTGCAAGACTAGGCAAGCAATACACTTCTTCTGTATAACCTAGAGCGAGATTGATATTAAAAGCCCTGCGGCAGACAGGTCTTTGGCTGACTGAGCATTTGGCTATTTGGGAGTGAGGAGACTTGCTCACAAGATTAAGTGTAGCTGAGCGGGCTTAGGCGGGTTATAATTTTGCAAATGATTCTCAATAAGCTTAAGGCTGGAGATCACTGTGTACTTCTGAAAATTCCTGATGAGATTAGAGTGGATTTGATTCGTCTAGGTTTTTGTGAGGGTGATAAAGTACTCTGCGTCGCAAATCTACCCTTGGGGCCAGTCGTCTTACAGAAGGGTCTTCAAGAAACAGCAATAGGTAATGAATACTGCAAGCATATTCTCGTCCAAAAAATCCCCAAGTATTAAGGTTGCTTTGGTAGGTAATCCCAATGTAGGGAAGTCCGTAATTTTTCATTATTTGACTGGTGTCTATGTCGAGGTTAGTAATTATCCCGGCACTACCATCGAAATATCTAAAGCCCCTTTGATTATTGGTGATTTGGGTACTGGTGATTTTAGAAAAAATCTAGAGATCATAGATACCCCCGGTGTTTATAGTATTTCTGATGCTAGTGATGAGGAGAGGGCTTGCAAGCAACATGTGATGGAGGCAGATTTGATAGTCAATATCGCATCAGCATTGAGTTTGAGTAGAGATCTGTTCCTAACCAAACAGCTTGTAGATATGGCTAAACCTATGATTTTAGTCATCAACCAAATAGACGAAGCGCAAAAATATAATCTCAAAATAGATATCCCTCTGATGAGTCGAGAATTGGGCATAGCGGTGATCAGCACTGTCGCTACCAAGAAGCAGAATCTAGATCAGATCAGAACAGCCATATTATCCACATATTATCCCCCAGCGGATAATATATTATCCTTTCGTAGTGGGCAGGTCTCTGCTGAGATAGAGGCCAAGCTGAAAACCTTTGAGCAAGAGGCTTTGACTAGGATGGAGGCTCTCATAATGGCTGAATCTAAGCCAGAGTTACGAGAAGAGATTTATAGTCTTCGCAGGAATGAGGTGGACAAGCTGGTAGAAAAAATATTAAGTAAACCCAGTTCTTCAGATTTTATTGGCTCTTTGCTTTTGAATCCTTGGATAGCACCTATCGTTGCGGTTTTGGTTTTATATCTCTTTTTGTATTTATTCCTTGGTAATTTTGTTGCTGCTACTGTTGTGGATTTCATGGAACAAAGGTTTTTCCAAACCTATTATGAACCTATGGTCCAGAATCTAGTCTCCAAGCTAGTCCCAGTCAGCTTTGAAGATATTTTTGAGTCCAATTTATTTTTTACAGATTTTAAGTTAGCCATAGGTACTTTGCTTGCTGGTAATTATGGACTCTTAACTTTGACCATCAAATATTTATATGGTTTACTTTTGCCTTTGGTTTTTGGTTTTTATGCGGGTCTTGCGATCTTGGAAGACAGTGGTTATCTACCTCGTCTTGCTGTGCTGGCTGATGGGATACTATCTCGCCTAGGTATGAATGGTAGAGCTATTATCCCCCTGATACTTGGAGGGGGTTGCGTTACTATGGCTACAGTTACGACTAGACTTCTCAAGAACGATAAAGAAAAGCTCATCACCATGACACTTCTAGGGCTTAGCATACCTTGTAGTGCTCAGCTAGGAGTCATTCAAGGACTGCTTATGAGGGTGGGTGGTATAGTCCCTTGGCTAGTTTGGATGGGAACTTTAATAGTGATTTTTTCTATTACAGGTGCTCTTATGAATCGTCTGATACCCGGCAAATCTGGAGATTTTATCTCAGATATACCGCCTATGCGTTGTCCCAATTTACAGAATATTTGGAGTAAGACTATCTCTCGCACCAAAGTTTTTATGGATGAAGCTAGCCCAGCGTTTTTTATGGCAGCTCTAGTCGTAGGGCTTTTGCAAGTTACGGCTAGTTTGACTTATATTATTAACGCCGCAAAACCACTGATGAGCGGGTTTTTATTGCTGCCTTCAGAAGTTACTCTAAGTTTTATACTTGGCATGATTAGGAGAGATTTCGGGGCTTTCGGTCTCTTGGCTATTCCTATGACTGCAGCTCAGACAGTAACAGCCTGCGTGGTTTTGACTTTATTTGTTCCTTGTATTGCAACGGTGGCTATTATGATCAAAGAAAAAAACCTTCTAACTGCAATGGCGATTTGGTTTAGCTCATGGATACTGGCTTTGACGGTGGGAGCTTTTTTGGCTAGAGTTTTGACTTTGCTCTTATAATGGAACTATGATCCAATTTCCTGAGAATTTTATTTGGGGTGCAGCTACGGCTGCGTATCAAATAGAAGGACATCCAGAAGAATCCAAACGCAGGCTCTCGGATTGGTCACATTGGATTCGCAAGAGAGTGATGAAACCTAGTGGGGGAGGGCTGGCTATCCAACACATGGAGCATCTTGATGAGGACATGGCTCTTATACATCAACTAAATTTGGGTGCTTATAGATTTTCTTTTAATTGGGCTACTTTGCATAGAGGACCGGGGAAGTTTGATAGGAAGACTATAGATTTTTATAAAACTTTATTAGCGAAGCTTCATCCCGTTAAGGCTTTTGCTACCATCCTGCATTTTACTGTTCCTCGTTGGCTTGCTGAGAGAGGTGCTTGGGAGAACCCAGAGACTGCTCAAGAGTTTGCTAATTATACTCAGATGTTAGTAGAGGAATTTGGAGAGCACATCTCACATTGGATAACTCATAATGAGCCGAATATTTATTTATGGTTTTCTTATGAGAGCGGTATCTGGCCGCCCGGTTATCAGAATGCTTGGGACCGCTACCTGACTGCCTTTCAGGGTTTACTACTGGGGCATCAATTAGCTTATGCTGCTATCAAATCCAAATACCCCAAAGCGCCTGTAGGTTTTGCTCAGAATTTATATCATTTCGAAGCAGAAGATGATAAAGCCAAAATAGCCCTGTATCTGAGATCCCAAATACATAACTATGCTTTTATAGAAGCCTGTTCTGATATGCAGGCTTTGGATTTTCTGGGGATTAATTATTACACTCGTTTCAAATATAAATTTAATCCCAGTGCCAGTGATTCTGCTAATCCTCGCATGCGATCTTGTATTTGGGCTGAGTTGATGCAGTTAGACTCAGCGACTAATGATCTTGGTTGGGAGATATATCCAGAGGGACTCTATAAAGTGCTCAAAGACCCCAAGCTGGCTTCTATGTTGGGTTCTCGCCCTATCTATATCACAGAGAATGGTTATTCTTGTCTGGAGAATAAAAAACATCCCGGAGCCAAACTAGAGAGATCTTTATCTCGTTCTGCAAGTCCTGATATGGAGGATAGCTATCGTATAGAGTTTATTAAGGCACATCTAGAAGCCTGTCATAGAGCGCTTTCTGAGGGGGTTAATCTCCAAGGGTATTTTTATTGGAGTCTTTTGGATAATTTTGAGTGGGCTTTGGGTATGGAACCAAGGTTTGGATTAGTGCATGTAGATCATAAGACTTATGAGAGGAAACCCAAGGACTCTTATCGCTATTATGCTCAAATAGCAGCCAGTGGGGTTTTGTAGCCCCAAGGACAATCTGGGCAGCCGGTCATACAGCAGCCCGACATCGCAGTCTCTGAGCGGTTTGTAGAGCAAGTGTTCTTGTGAGTATCACTGACATGAGCCGGTCTTGGTAGGGCTCTGTCTTTGAAAAAATCATTGAGTTCTTCTTCGAAGAGTTTAGCTTTGTCTTCGTTGGAAGCATCGTCAGGTTGGCGGCGAGGTGGTCGAGACTCTGTCATTAGCTAGCTATCTGAGTGGCAAGTTCTTCGAGTTTGAGTTGCTGATCATAGGCGATACAGGCAGCGAATATGTCTTCGAGCTGACCTTCTATGACTTTTTGGAGGGGGAAATTCTGTCCCAGTCTATGATCCGTCAGTCTATCGTCTTTGTAGTTGTAGGTTTTGATCTTCTCGGATCTATCTCCGGTTCCGACTTGATTTTTGCGAGCGTCTCTTTGTTCATTTTGTTGGCGTTGCAGCTCCATGTCATAAAGTTTGGTTTTGAGCATCTTGAGGGCTCTGTCTCGGTTTTGGAGTTGAGAGCGTTCTTCTCTGCATTGAACGACGACTCCTGTTGGCTTGTGTTCCAGTCTGACAGCGGTTTCTACCTTGTTGACATTCTGACCACCAGCTCCTCCTGCTCTACAAGCAGTGAAGACCAAATCCTCGGGGCGAATCTCTATGGCTATATCTTCAGCCTCGCACATGATGGCTACTGTAGCGGTACTAGTATGCACTCTGCCCTGTGATTCGGTGGCTGGGACTCTTTGGACTCTATGTACACCAGATTCATATTTGAACTTGCTGTAAACCTCATCACCAGTGATTTCGAAGACGATTTCTTTGTAGCCGCCATGCTCCCCATCATTGGAGTCTATGAGTTTGTAGGACCAGCCCATTCTGTCGCAGTATTTCATATACATGCGAAATAAATCTCCAACGAAGATAGCAGCCTCATCACCACCAGCTCCTGCACGGATCTCTATAATGATGTCTTTGTCGTCGTTAGGGTCTTTGGGCAAGAGTAGTACTTTGAGTTCTTCAGCGAGTCTAGGGATATGGCTTTCAGCTTCTTCGAGTTCCACTCTAGCCATTTCTTTGAGTTCAGCTTCGTTTTCTTTGAGTAATTCTCTGGCTTCTGAAGCTTGTTGGATATATTTTTTGTAGTCGTTGAATTTTTCGACTGTTTTTTCGATTTTTTTGAGACTTTTGTTTAGTCTCTTAAATTCGTTTTGGTCTTGTAGGATTTTGGGGTCAGCTAGTTTAGCTTGAGTATTCAAATAGCTTTGTTCGGTTTCTTCAAGTTTTTTGTAGAGGGTGGGGTCTATCATTGAGATTTAAGACTATTATTCTAACCTAGGCCTAGCTTCTCTGGGGCTCTAGCTATAATGATATTTTATGGCGACATTAACTGACACTATGCTTCCTCATAGCATCGAAGCTGAGCAGGCTGTTCTCGGGGCGGTACTTGCAGATGCAGACTGTCTTCACAAGGTTTCAGAGTCTATAGAGAGACCGGAGTTTTTTTATCGCAAAGCTCATCAACATATTTTTGAAGCTTTTATTAAATTGGCAGAGCGGGGTGAGAATGTAGATACTGTTACCACTGCTCAATATTTAACAGATCATCATTTGCTGGATGAGGTGGGAGGCAGAGCATATCTTTCTACTCTTAGTGATCATGCGCCTATTGCAGCTAATGCAGAATATTATTCCAAGATAGTCAAAACCAAATCTATGCTAAGACGCATGATCTTAGCTGGTAATGAAATCGTGCAGTTGGGTTATCAATCCGAGGAGGATTTAGACAAGCTCGTAGACAAAGCAGAGCAACTAGTTTTTGATTTAGCTCAAAGTCGCTCCAAAGAATCTCTCACGCCGATATCAGATCTTATTCATAAGAGTTGGGAGATACTTGAAGAGAGAGAAGCTAATCAAGGGGCTCTAAGTGGTGTTGATACTGGGTTCTATGATTTAAATGCTTTTACTGCTGGTCTCCAGAAAAGTGACATGATTATTCTTGCTGCTAGACCTTCTATGGGTAAGACGGCTTATGCTCTGAATCTTGCTGAGAATGTGGCTTTGAAGACACGCAAGCCAGTTGCGATTTTTAGTTTAGAGATGAGTAGAGACCAGCTAGTCCAAAGAATGCTCTGTAGTCGAGCAGAGGTAGATGCTAGTCGGGTTCGATCAGGACAACTACTGACTGAAGATTGGGAGAAGCTCGGACGAGCTATGAGTGAGTTAGGGGAAGCTCCTATATTTATAGATGATTCGGCTGGAGTTACTGTCATGGAAATTCGCGGTAAATGTCGTCGCCTCAAAGCTCAATGTGGGGATCTCGGTTTAGTGGTTATAGATTATTTGCAGCTACTAGAAGGCAGAGCTAATGATACTCGCATTAATCAGATTTCAGAAATCTCTAGAGGGATTAAGCTTTTAGCTAGAGAATTAGATGTGCCAGTTATAGCTCTTTCTCAGCTTTCAAGGGCTGTGGAGAGTCGCCAAGACAAGAGACCTATGCTCTCGGATCTTAGGGAGAGTGGTTCTTTGGAGCAGGACGCTGATATCGTCATGTTTATTTATAGAGATGACTACTATAATCCAGATTCTGAGAAAGCAGGGATAGCAGAGATCCTTATCTCCAAACAAAGAAATGGCCCTATTGGTACTGTGGAACTACTGTTTCAATCCAATATCACCAAATTTAAGAATCCAGCTAGGTAGAGAGTCCAACCCTCAAAAGGCTAACGGAGAGCCATTCTACGAGCTAGTTATAAACCCCTCAAAACTGGGCATAATATATATCCTTGGGGTTTTTAGCGTCTACTGCTGAAAGATTATTCCAGATTGAACGACTTCAGTCCTTCCAGAATTTTTGTGATGATTTGCTTCACAATACTTATGATAGTTTGAATCCTTCTCAAGAAGAAGCTTTGCGGCTTTTGTTTGAGGCTCTTTTGGAGAAAAACTTGGACTCTAGGTCTGAGATATCTAAGGCAGCTTATAGTGCTTTGATGATATACAGACAAGAGGATAGTTATAGGCTTTATGCTGGAGCCAATATAGACCCTCAAAAACCCGAATATTTCAAAAACCCAGAATATCGCAACTGTGCAGAGAAGCAGACTGCCCAAGCCGCAGCTAGAGATGGACTTAGTAATAAAAATCTCATAGCTATTTTTCTTTATCGAAGACAGTCAGAGGATTCTGATCTGAATGTAGAAAAACTTTTACCTTGTTTGGATTGTACCCGTAACTATCTTTATGATTTACTTTCAAATCAAGGCAAGTTGATTTTACTTTTGCCGAATGAGCATAAGCGCCAGTTTTTTATTCAGACTAATCTGGATTTGGATACAAATCATATTCAAGCTATCGCTCTCAGGGAGAGGCTTATGTATTATAAAATTTTCAAACCTTATGAATTGAATTTTTTGAGAATAGAAAAACAACTAGGAGCTAGGGTCTCCAATCTGGAGGGGAGCGTCTCCAGTCCTGAAGTTTAGAGAGGTCTGAATCTCCTATGAGACCCTGTCTGAGAGCGAGTTCTAGAAGAGTGTCATAGTTACTCAAAGACATGGCTGATAGCTGGGCAGCTGATAAGTTCTGGCTAGCGCTGCTAAGCCCATAGTTAAATATACTAATAAGACTTTGTAGTTCTAAGCCAGCTTCTCTGAGTGCTTGGGCGGCTTGGATGGAACTACCGGCTGTAGAGATTAGGTCTTCGATGAGGATGGTTTT
Organism: uncultured Gammaproteobacteria bacterium; assembly: GCA_964487825.1. Taxonomy (GTDB): domain Bacteria; phylum Cyanobacteriota; class Vampirovibrionia; order LMEP-6097; family LMEP-6097; genus CAZASO01. The sequence continues at coordinate 3,236 of CAZASO010000045.1, read as the reverse complement.
TTGGCCAGTAAGAAAACGACCTTCTATGAGGTTCTCGCGACCGTGAGATTTGGCTTGGGCTCTAACATAGACCAGAGGAAGATTCATGCGATCTGCAACTAGGGCGGCATGGGCTATGCCTGCTGTCGCAACTGCTGCGATAAGCTCTGTGTCAGGGTAGCGTTCTTGGATGAGGCTTACAAAAGAATCTGCTATCAAAGAGCGAGTAGGAGGGTGGGAGAGGCTGATGCGGTTGTCGCAGTAGATGGGGGAGAGGATCCCGGAAGCCCAAGTGAAAGGTTTCGAGGGACTTAGGAATATGGCCCCTAGGTCTAGAAGGGCTTGGGCTATTTTGAGTTCTGTCTGGTGGGAGTTCATGTTGGGCAGGATTCTTCTATGAGTTGTTTGAGGGCTATTAGTGGTTGTTCTGCGCTGGTGATGGCTCTGCCTAGGACTATATAATCAGCACCTTGGCTAAAAGCCTGAGATGCAGTGCTGATGCGCTCTTGGTCATGGTTATCAGAGGCAGCAAAACGAATACCCGGACAAACGGTAATAAAATCAGGACCACAAATCCTGTGGATATTAGCGGCTTCTCTGGCTGAGCAGACCACTCCATCAAGTCCTGCTTCGAGGGCATTGAGAGCGAGTCTCTCCACCAAGGCTTCTAGAGGAAGCTCTAGTCCTAATTCTCGCTTGAGACACTCGGTATTTAGACTTGTAAGCATGGTAACAGCCAAAAGTTTGGATTCAGATCCGCTCTCATCTCTGGCTCTGCGAGCGGCTTTCATCATATCTATGCCGCCACTAGCATGGACATTGAGGAGGCGAGGTTGGTAGCGCAAGAGATTAAGACTAGCCCCGTAGACGGTATTGGGTATGTCATGGAGTTTGAGATCCAAGAATAGTTCAAAGCCTCTCTCCTTGAGCTTTTGGAGGATGCGTTCACCTTCAGCGTAAAACAGCTCTAAGCCTACTTTGAAGAAGCGAGGGCTGGGGATGCTGGTGGATTCGAGTTTCTTAAAAAATACTTCACATTCTTCAAGGCTAGAAAAATCGAGGGCGATAATGCTCCGCTGGATTATGTCTTCAGGCTTGAGGCTTTCTGGCATCAGAACAAGTCTATTCTAGCAAGTCTCTTGTATAATTTAGCCCTTGTGGTAATTAGAGCAGCTCTTATTCAAGGCAAATCTCAAGGAACTATCTCCGCTAATGCGGACTACTATGAGCAGCGCATTCGTTCAGCAGTTAAAGCAGAGACTAAATTAGTCTTGCTGCCAGAGTTGATGTTCACTGATTATTTTCCCATCAAGGAAGATATGGCGAATTTCTCGGAAGCCATGTCTCTAGCTTCAGAAGAAATTTTGCGTTTTATTAAACTAGCCAAAGAGCTTGAGATTAGCTTGACTATTCCTTTCTACGAAAAACGAAGTGAAGGGATTTATCATAATGCTTTGCTCATGGCTGAGCCAGATGGGACTGTCTCTGCTCATTATCGCAAGATGCATATTCCTGATGATCCCGGTTTTTACGAAAAATATTATTTCATTCCCGGTGATAAAGGTTTTGTGGTGGCAGACTCTCGGGCTGGCAAGCTGGGTCTGCTGATATGTTGGGATCAATGGTTCCCAGAAGCAGCTAGGCTTTGTACTCTCAAGGGTGCGCAATTACTAATCTATCCTACTGCTATAGGCTGGGATCACAGTGATGAGCAACATCAAACCACGAAGAGCAAAGCTAGTCGAGGACTGGCTTTAGCGGAAGCTACGGAGATAGCGGAGACGGCTTTGGCTCAATCTCAGTTGGATGCTTGGCTAACTAGTATGCGGGCTCATGCTATCCACAATGGAGTGCATGTTATAGCTGTTAATAGAGTTGGCAGAGAAGGACATTTGGAGTTTTGGGGTAATAGTTTTGCTGTAGATCCTTTTGGTAATGTTCTGGTGAGAGCAGCTAGAGCAGAAGAAACTTTATATGTGGATTTGGATTATTCTAAAACTCGTTCAGCGAGACATTCTTGGCCTTATTTAAGAGATAGGCGAATAGATCATTATGGGGACCTACTTAAGATCTGGTCTAACTAAATCAATATATATGCAGCAACCACAAGCAGAAGATTCGTCAGTAGCTACAAAACCACCATATGCTAGGCATGCAAGTCCGAGCGATAAGTCTTACTATCCTCCTGAATGGGCTGAGCAGGCTAGTACTTGTTTGGCGTATCCTCATAATTATCAAGAGTGGTCTGAGCGGGGTTCTGGTTCCCATGCGGGTTTGGAGCATATCCGTGATTTTACTGATAAGCTCATCTCTACTATTTTGGATTATCAAGATGTCAGACTCATCTTTAATGATGCTGCTTTACTGAATCTTTTTGAAGCTAGAATGCAAGCTAGGATCTCAAACAAAGCTTATAAATTACATAAGCATATAATTCCTAACAATGATATCTGGATTAGGGATTACGGTCCTTTTTTTGTTTATCGAGATGGTCGTAAGACTCTCGTGGATTTTGCTTTCAATGCTTGGGGAGCTAAATTCCCGCCTTGGGATTTAGATGATATTTTGCCTTTGCATTTGGCTCAGCAGATGGATTGTGCTTATGAGTCTGTGGATTTGATATTAGAAGGGGGATCCCTAGAATTCAATGGACAAGGGCTTTTGATGACTACAGAGCAATGCCTTTTGAATACTAATCGCAACCCACATTTAACTAAGGATCAAATAGAAAACATCATCAAAGATAGTCTAGGGCAAAATGCTGTGATTTGGTTGCCTCGTGGTCTTGAGGGAGATCATACTGATGGTCATATAGATGATTTTGCTAGATTTATTGCGCCTGATACAGTACTGCTCTGTGAAGCTAGTTCTAGTTCGGATCCCAACTACGAGCATCTTAGAGAATCCAAGCGTATCTTGGAAGCTTGGTTGGAACCTAAGTTGCGAGTGATTTCTCTGCCTCTGCCTACTCCGATGCGTAGTGCAACAGAAATCTTGCCTTGTTCATATGCGAATTTTATTTTTGTAAATGGCGCAGTAATAGTGCCAGTCTTCAACTGCCCCCAAGACGAAGAAGCTTTGGAGATCTTCTCAAAGGCGCTTCCTGACAGGAAGATACAGCCTTTGGACGGGAGCTTTCTTATAGAAGGCGGAGGAGGCATACACTGTATGTCTAAGCAGGAGCCGGCGTGAGGCAGCGAGTACACGCTTAGCTCTTGCTCTTAGCCTAGGCTCGAGCTGGCTTCGCACAAGCGCAG
>CAZASO010000044.1:6944-13797 GCA_964487825.1 uncultured Gammaproteobacteria bacterium | reverse complement strand
TTCTACAATGCTTTGGGGAATAGTCATGACTTTCCCCCAAAGCGCTGCAGAATAGTCGCAAAATCGGGTAATTAAACTAATAATTTGAGTAATCTGGCTTTTTTCTGTAGTTATAAATAAGAACTAAAAGCTCATAAAGGGTATATGGATCGTTCTCTCAACACAGCAGCTACTGGCATGATGGCTCAACAAACCAATATAGATGTCATTTCTCATAACTTAGCCAACATTAATACTTCTGGTTTCAAAAAATCAGTAGCGCATTTTAGTACTCTATTTAGTCAAGTCCTTAGAGCCCCCGGCGCAAGATTAGCTGATGGCAATATTAGTCCTACCGGTGTACAAATCGGTCTAGGTGTGGAGCTGTCTTCTACTGCCAAATCTTTTGCCATGGGTAGCCTTACAAATACCTCAAATAATTTAGATGTCGCTATAGAAGGTGATGGGTTTTTGCAAGTTAGAATGCCAGATGGCAATATAGCCTATACTAGGTCTGGCAATCTACAAGTCAATGGTCAAAGCGGAGAGCTAGTCACCAGCCAAGGCTATGCCCTATATCCCGCTATTAATCTAGGTTCTGACATTAAAGACATAAGTATTAGTCCAGATGGTCTAGTGCAAGTAACTAGGGCTAATGATAGTAGTCGCCAAGATCAAGTGGGCACAATAAGATTAGCGCGCTTCGTTAATCCAGCAGGTTTAGTCGAAGCTTCTGATAATCTCTACAAACAAAGTATCGCTAGCGGAAGTCCTTTCGAGGCAAACCCAATGAGTGAGGGCTTTGGACAACTAAGACAAGGATTCTTGGAACAGAGCAATGTCAAAGTAGTGGAAGAGATAGTTAGCATGATAAGCGCCCAAAGAGCCTATGAAGCCAATAGTAATGTTATACGAGCTTCTGATGAAATGCTTAAGCAGGCTAATAATATTGTTTCCTAAATGTTTAGAAGCCATTGCTAGAATTTTTACTAGCTTAATGCGTTCATCATTGTTATGGTCTATAGCCATTATCCTCTCGCTTTACTGCTCTTTTCTATGGCCGGCTCAATCAGCAGTTAACCCTTATTATGCTAATTTAAGCTCCAAACTCACTAAATATCTGGATTCTAAGCTAGATCCAAATCGCTTTAGCTACGAAATCCTAGGCACTGATATAGAAATGCAAGATTATTTGGGAGGAGCTGCTGAAGCTCCTATAGAGTTTAGTGGGCTAGTCATTAACGGGCGGCAAGAAATCCAAGGCATTAATGCCAAATGTCTCAAAAGCACTAACAATCTACCTTCTGAGCAGATCCGCATCAAAGTACAAATCAAAAACTATATCAATGCTTGGATAGCAGATCAAGACATTCCTAGTGGTGGCAAACTAGATGCGATACATGCCGCAAGGATCAAAGTCTCTCCAGCAGAGCTTTCTATGATCATAGATGCTGACAAAGTCAAATACGAAAACCTCAAAAACAAAACAGCAAATCATAAAATCAATAAAGCTGAAACTATCAAAATGAATGCCGTGAGAAACACTAAACTAGTTAGTGTAGGAGATCCCGTCAATATGGTCAGCGAGACTAGTCTAATTAAATTAGAATTCAAATGCAAAGCTATGAGTAGCGGGGATTTGGGTGAAGACATCAGTCTAAATTGTCCAGATCTCAAAAATAAAAGCCCTAAAGCTGAGATTATTGGAGCAAATTTAGCTAAACTTAAGTAAGATCGAATTAAAGGAATGGGTATATATCAATTATGAAAGCTTTTAGAATTGTTCTTGTTCTTAGTTTGATTGTCGCTTCTTGTTCTTTGGTATGGGCAGAAGTAGAAAGCCCCAAAAGCAGTAACGAAGCGGTCTCCCTCAAAATGCCAGCGGAACCAGAACTCAAATACATCAAAGAAGAACTTATACCTCTTAGCACCTTAGAGACCAAACCGAGTGAACAAAAAGCCTCTGACACAGAAGAAATAAAATCCAGCATAGATACTGAATTTCAAGCCAAGTCTGCTGAATAAAAACTGCTAATATTAGTCCTGTTGGAATTTTTAGATGCTTAAAGCCGCTATCGTAGGATTACCCAATGTCGGTAAATCCACTCTCTTCAATGCTCTCAGTGATAATCACGGAGCAGAGGCTGCTAATTATCCGTTTTGTACTATAGAGCCAAACACAGCTATAGTAAGCGTTCCGGATCCTAGACTGACTGTGCTCCAGAACCTAGTAGGCACCCAAGTTGTAGTCCCCACCACCATAGAGTTTGTAGATGTAGCTGGTCTAGTCAAAGGTGCTAGCCAAGGTGAAGGGCTAGGCAATAAATTCCTCAGTCATATCAGAGAGACAGATGTCATAGTCCAAGTCGTAAGATGTTTTGAAGATCCCAATATCATCCATGTCAATGCGACTGTAGACCCAATCTCAGATATAGAACTCATCAACACTGAATTAGCTTTGGCAGACTTAGAACAAGTCCTCAAAATTAAAGAACGCAATGGCAAAAAACTTAGAAGCGGAGACAAAGAAGCCTTAGCTATAGACTCTATACTAGCTCGCATCTTACCTCTACTAGAAGAAGGCAAAGCCGCTCGGGGAGCGGATCTCAGCCCTGCTGATAAATTCGCCATCAAATCATATGGACTCATCACTCTCAAACCTATGATCTACGCTGCAAATGTCGCCGAAGCAGATATGGCCAAAGGCAGCAATACTCTAGTAGATGCTGTAAGAGACTATGCGAAGCAAGAAGCTGCTGGATTAGTAGTCCTCTCTGCTGCTGCTGAAGAACAACTTATAGGTATGAGCCCTAGCGACAAATCTGAGTTCCTGAAAGAATTAGGCGTAGCTGAAACTGGCTTAAATAATCTAATTCGTAGTGTTTATGAGCTATTAGGTTTACGCAGCTACCTAACTGCTGGCGAAAAAGAAGTCCGGGCTTGGACCATACGGACTGGTGACAAAGCTCCTGCGGCGGCTGGAGTAATACACACCGACTTTGAAAAAGGTTTTATCAAAGCAGAAGTCATTGGTTATGAGGATTTCGTTGCTTGCGGTTCTCGCAGTGCAGCTCGCGAACAAGGCAAAGCTCGCCAAGAAGGCAAAGACTATGTCGTAGCTGATGGTGATGTGATAGAGTTCAAATTCAATGTCTAAGAGGCTTTCACGATATATACTCTAAATAGTTATCTTTGTGAATTACAGTAAAATTAAAAGTATAGGCTTTATATGGGATTTATTCCCAAAATATGGCACATTTTCACAAAGAATTGAGTAAAAAACACATATTTTTATGGAAAAATTTCCATAAAATAGCATTTATGAGACTAGCTCTTTGGGCAAAGGAAAAATGATCTTCTCTTCTTTGATGTTGAGGACTTCTATAGGGATCTCTGCATTGGCTCGCAGTTTGGATATCAGAATCTCTAATAAAACTTCTGGGGCACTAGCACCTGAACTAATGCCTATGATTTTGTTTTCTAATTCTGGGCTAGGCTCATAATCCAGAGGATCTGTAACTAGCTCTGCACTAAGTCCTGATTTTTGAGCCAACTCTAAAAGTCTCAGCGTATTAGAGGAATTCTTGCTCCCTATAATTAAAATATGATCTGCGTAGCTAATCAGCTCCCTGACTGCATCTTGACGGTTCTGAGTAGCATAACAAATATCATCCGAATGAGGAAATGTAATATCACTAAAAGTTTTTTTGAGAGCCTCTACTATAGCAGCAGTATCATCTAAAGACAAAGTCGTCTGAGTAGCAACCACTAATCTTTCTCTTTTGAGTATGGGCTCCAAAGCATAAACATCTTCTAAAGTTTCTACCAAATATATTTTCTGAGAAAAAGCAAGTTGATGCTCTAAAGTTTGATGGGTTCCTTGGTCCAACTGGTCATTAGCCAATGCCGCATCCCCAGAGGCTTTGATGGCGTGCCCCATAGCTCCTAACACTTCTTGATGTCCTCTATGTCCTATATATATGACTTTTTTACCTTCAGAGATGGCTTTCTCTATCTCTAGATGTACCTTGGTAACCAAAGGGCAGACAGCGTCTATAAAATTAAGCCCTCTAGATTTGGCTTCGGATATTACAGAAGGTGCTGTTCCATGCGCAGAAAAAATCAAAGTAGCCCTATCTGGAACTTCAGTTAAATCTTCTACAAAAATTACACCTCTGGCTTTGAAGTCATTCACCACATGATGGTTATGCACTATCTCATGCCTAACATAAAGAGGGGCTCCATATCTTTCTAGGGCCATATTTACGATATCTATAGCTCGATTAACACCTGCACAAAAACCTCGAGGTTTGGCAAGAATGATTTTGCGGATTTGGATGAAATTGGAAATCACTAAAATAGTACTCGAAGATCTTCTGCTGCCTTGAGAACCGCATCAGCAGTGGCTTGCCAGTCTAGGCATTTGTCTGTCACGCTAACACCATACTTCAATAAAGACAAATCGTCTGGTATAGCTTGACTACCAGCGTGAATATGACTTTCTATCATAAATCCCATAATAGACCTATTGCCTTGGATTTTTTGCTGGACTATGTCTGCAAGTATCTCTCCTTGTTTGTAGGGGTCTTTGTTGGAGTTGGCATGATTGCAATCAATCATAATCCCTGTCTCTATGCCAGCAGCTTCTAACTCTCTCTCTGTTAAAGCAATATGCTCTCTAGAATAATTAGGTCCAGTAGTACCTCCCCGTAGAACGATGTGAGCATCAGGGTTTCCAGTCGTATGAAAAACACAAATCTTACCTTCGCTTTGATTTACACCTAAGAACTGCTGAGCTTGACGAGAAGACTGAATAGCATTAATCGCAACGATAAGGTCTCCAGTAGTACCGTTTTTGAAACCAACAGGCATAGACAATCCTGATGCCATCTGCCTGTGAGTCTGAGACTCAGTAGTCCTAGCACCTATGGCAGCCCAAGTAATAAAATCTGCCAGATACTGAGGAACTACGGGGTCTAACATCTCAGTTGCCGTCGGCAAACCCATTTCAGTGATGGTCGCAAGTATCTGCCTAGCCTTACCAAGACCATTGACGATGTCAAAACTACCATCTAGATGTGGATCACTAATCAGTCCCTTCCAGCCCAAAATAGTACGGGGTTTCTCAAAGTAGACCCGCATAACTATATAGATGCGGTCTTTGACCTGATCATGCAGGGCTTTGAGCTTCTCAGCATAATCGTAAGCAAGCTGAGTATCATGAATAGAACAGGGTCCGATGATAGCCAGTAAACGCTTATCCCTAGCTTGAATAATGTCCTGAGTGATAGCACGACTCTCCAAAACCAAAGCCTGAGAAGCCTCTGACATGGGTATCGCTTCCATCAAAGAAGCTGGTGTTGGCAAGGGATCCACCCGAAGAACCTTGGTATTAAAAGTTTGATTAGTAGTCTCAGACATTTATAAATAGGTAATACTAGCATTAATTCTTGAATGGCTTTAATGCTAGAATATTTTGATACTTGACTAAATCGTCAATGAATCGTCAGCCAAGAGAAACTTAGCGACAAATTAAATTAAGGAGATAAACACAATGGGAGTACTAGTAGGCAAACAAGCACCGGATTTCACAGCAGATGCTGTAGTTAATGGCTCAGAATTCAAGCAAATCAGCCTGAGCGACTATAAAGGCAAAAAATATGTGGTTTTATTCTTCTATCCTTTGGATTTTACCTTCGTCTGCCCAACTGAATTACATGCTTTTCAGGACAGAGTCGCTGAATTTAATAAACTAGATACAGAAGTTATAGGGGTCTCTGTTGATTCCAAATTCTCACATTTTGCTTGGCTTAATACAGCTAAGTCTCAAGGTGGCATACAAGGCGTTAACTACCCAGTAGTAGCAGACCTCAAAAAAGAAATTTCTAGAGCTTATGATGTTCTGTTTGAAGATGCTGGTATCGCTTTTAGAGGACTCTTCCTCATAGACAAAAACTCTACTGTTCAACATCAAGTGGTGAACAACCTACCTCTAGGCCGCAATGTTGATGAGGCTTTGAGGATGGTCAAAGCTTTACAGTTCTTCGAGAAGAACGGTGAAGTCTGCCCAGCCAACTGGAACGAAGGTTCTAAAGGTATGAAGCCTAACGAAAAAGGTCTCAAAGATTATTTCAATGAGCCTGCTGCTTGCTCACGCTAAATCTGTCTCAGAGCCTGCTTTTGCAGGCTCTTTTTTTATAACAAAAGGAAAAACCATGACTCACGAATTACCAAAACTACCTTGGGATATTAAAGCCCTCGAACCTAATTATTTAGCTAGTACTTTAGAGTTTCACTACGCTAAACACCACCAGACTTATGTCAACAATCTCAACACAGCCCTCACTGGGACTGGTTTTGAGGATACTCCCATAGAAGAATTAATGACTAGGGTCTCAGAGCTAGCTGCTGACAAAAAACAAGCCATCATCAACAATGGAGGCGGACATTATAACCATTCTTTGTTTTGGCAAATCATGGGACCCAAAGCGGGCGGAGAAGCCACAGGCAAAGTCGCTGAACAAATCAAAGCCAAATGGACTAACTTTGAAAACTTCAAAAAAGAATTCACAGCTGCTGGGCTAACTCAGTTCGGTAGCGGCTGGGCTTGGCTTACAGTCAGTCCTGATGGCAGTTTGAACATAGAAAAATCAGCCAACCAAGACAATTGCCTGATGAACTCAGATCGTAAACCCATACTGACAGCAGATGTCTGGGAGCATGCCTACTATCTAGAACACCAAAACAAAAGAGCAGACTGGATGGAGACTTTCTATAAGCTCATAAACTGGGCTCAAGTAGAGAAAAACTACGCTAATGCTATGGCTGGTAAAACTATAGTAGATACTAGGAACCTAGTTGCTGCATAACATAC
>CAZASO010000044.1:5023-6844 GCA_964487825.1 uncultured Gammaproteobacteria bacterium | reverse complement strand
TTAAGGATGCGCTGCAACAAGTCTATTCTAGTCTGGTTTAGAATTGGAATATGACGACATCAGCCAAGCTTGCAATCATAGGAGCCGGGGCTATGGGTTCAGCCATAGCTCAGGGTCTAGTGAAAGCCTCTAAATATCAGCCCTCTGAAATTCTACTTTGTGATACTGCTCTAGAGAAACTCCAAACCCTCGCAGCAGAAGGCTTCCAGACCACTAAAGATCTCTCTCATATTAGAGATCTACTCAAAAATGCATCCCTAGAACTTTTGCTTATAGCAGTAAAACCCAAAGATATAGACGGGCTGCTCGCTGAGCTAAGTGCTGCTGGCTGTTCCAGTAAAACTATCATTATCTCTATCGCTGCTGGCATTAAGCTCTCTAGTTATGCTAAATATTTTCCAGAGAACCCCATTATTAGAGCCATGCCTAACACTCCTGCTCAAGTCCAGAGAGGCTCATCAGTACTGGCTCCCAACTCTAAAGTCAAGCATCAAGATCTGGACAAAGCTATGCAAATTTTTGAAGCCTTGGGTATAGCTCTAATTATGGACGAATCCAAGCTAGATGCGGTGACGGCTCTATCTGGCTCTGGTCCTGCTTATGTGTTTTATCTCATCGAGGCTATGGTCAAAGCTGGTGTAGAACTAGGTTTGAGCCAAAGAGAAGCACAACAACTCTCTATTGCTACAGCTTACGGAGCTTCTTTTTTGGCTTTTAGTAGACTTAATCAAAGCCCGATTGAAGCTGAGACCTCATTAGCCAAACAATTAAGGCTGGAGGTTACTAGTCCCAATGGCACTACCCATGCGGCAATCAGCTCACTAGAAGAAAACTCTTGGTCCGAGATTTTGATTAAAGCCATACGAGCAGCCAAGGATAGAAGTATAGAGATGGCTTAAGGGTCTATTGTAATAAACGATCTAAAGCTACTTGCACTTCTGGATCCACAGGGACCTTGTTATTGGTTTTGGGTTTAGAGTTATAGGTCGTCTCATACAGCCGCTCCCAACTGGAAGCCTCCAAAATATTAGCTGCCTTCTCAACAGAGCTCCACCACTTGGTTTTAAGGAGATCTCTAGGTGGGTCTTTAATATCTGATGAATGAAAAGGTGGGATCTGAATGTGAACCCAGTCCTTGGATATTTTGGAATGATTGCTATTTTCAGCTTTATCATCAATCAAAACATGAGAAGCCCAGCGAGGAGGATATTTATTAACGGTTCCAGCAGGGGTATTAGGGAAATAAGGGCTATGCTTGTCTACTTTAGATTTGAGGTAGCGACCTAGTTCAGCAAATTTACCAACTGTGTTGCGTGAAACCCAATCTGTGAACCGAGTCCACATACTTACTCTATTAGAATGTTGGGGGTAGGTTTTGAAATCTTGATTAGAAGGATGACTGAGATCTGTTCTATCATAAATCTCTAAAAAATATGGTCTGAATTTTAATTTATCAACTATAGTCTTCACATGGTGAGGCATATTACGAGAAGAAGCTAATAAAACAAATCCTCGTTGAACTAATGTTTCCAAAAGCTCAGTAGCACCCGGTCTCTCCATAAAATACGGACATTCATCCGCTTTACCATTGGCATCTAAACCCATCTCATGCACTGTATAACCCAATTTTTCTAATCTGCTCTTCTCAGATTTATTTGCAACTCTTGCAATAAGAGTCTCATCTAAATCTATAGTTAAAACTCTACTTGGAAGATTTTGGGCATTAAGTTTTTCTTTTGGGAAAACTATGTTTGTGTGGGTTGTGAAGGGATTAGGAGCGACTGTTGTCTTAAAAGGATTTGGGGCTTTTAGGGCTTTTCC
>CAZASO010000044.1:0-4923 GCA_964487825.1 uncultured Gammaproteobacteria bacterium | reverse complement strand
CATTATAATAAAGTTATAACACTGCCATTATCAATATAAGTCGTATCAAGATCTTCCGCTTCGATAGTAATAGTAGCGCCAGTTTCATCAAAGGCATCAAACACAGAAATAAAGTCTAGGTAGCTAGAAACTTTAACAGTAATGCTGCGGGAATTTTGTTTGGCCGGAATAGTAAAACTAGAAGGAATAAACTCAATCAACTCTGGATACTCTGTACTAAGAGAAATTCTGCGTTTGCCTGTGCCGATTTTGTTGATTTTGAGTTTGAGTTTACGAGAACCAAAAAAAGGTACAACGATAGCAGACTCAATAGCTCTACCTGAAAGACTAAAACTAGCATTGGGGTCTTCAACTAATCCTGAGTTCAAATCAAACTCTATGTTAGTGCTAGAACCTGCACTAACAGTAATGCGCTGAGCGCTAGCTAGACCCTCATCTAAATCATTAGTAGATAGAACCTGAGTGTCATCTCCTCTATAAAAAGCAGGGTTAAAAAAGATCCCAGATAAAGGATCATGTATACCTACACTAGAACCACCTGAAAACTCAGCATCAATACGCTCAGCTTTGATGATGTAATCACCGGGCACTAAGGCTTGGATTTCGAAATAACCCTGAGCTTGACCATCAGAGTCAGATGCCGTAGAAACCACTTCCTCAGTGCTATTGCTGACATTGTAGGCAATAAGATTAGCGGATTTGATGTTCTTGGAGGATTTGGTGAAATGTCCTCTAATAGTGGCTGTAGCATTAGTACGGCTACTAGTCGGATAACAAAGATGCAAAGCCGAGATATCATCTCTGTGCAACTCTATCTCTGGATTAGCTGCTATAGGAAACATCACAGGGAAAGTAGTCAAATCAGCAGTGTCATTATTCCATTCTGTGATAAAAGCACCTTGGGTATGATCTAGTCCGATCATATGCCCGAACTCATGAAGGATGGTGGTTTTGAATTCCGTTAGTATAGCCTCGCTACCCGTCAAATCGTCTCTATTAGTGTCTTTGAAGAGGAAGCCGTTATATAAAGAATGGGATTCTTTGATGTAGTTCACGGCTCCTGTTTGGGAGTTCTGTTCAAAGAACATCGCAGAAGCAAAACCCAAGACATTGGTTTTGGAACCACTACCGAAATATTCTTCGACTATATCTCCAGTGCCATCAAAAATAATAGGACTATAACCCAATGGAGATGAGGGCTCTAGGTAGTCCTCGAAATTATTAATATTAACATCAACAGGAAGAGAACCCAGCTTAGAGAAGTTCAGGCCACCAGCGTCCTCCCAAAGCTCCAACATATCATCAACAGCAGCCCCTGCAACACTATCACTCAAATCCCCCAATCCAGCTAAATCTACTCTATATTCGATAGTAGCCAACCCTGAAACTTGTTCATAACAAGGAAAATATATCTGAGTCTTGGGACAAGTCGCAAACGAGGAATCTGCGCAAACTGATAGGATATTGGCCCCTAGGGCTTCTGGCATTAACAATAATAAAAGACAAAGTCCTAAAACAGAGCGAGTAAAGATACGACTAAATATAAGCACTAAAAGCATTATGCCATAGTAATTAGCCTGATAAAATAGTCTGAATGCGCAGCGATACCATCAAAAAAGGTTTTGAGAAAACCCCTCACAGAGCCCTCTTAAGAGCAACAGGAATAATACAAGATGATAGTGATTTTGATAAACCTTTTATCGGTGTTTGTAATAGCTATATAGATCTCATCCCCGGGCATGTACATTTACAAAAATTTGGTCAAGTAGTCAAAGAAGAAATTCGCAAAGCTGGTGCTGTGCCTTTTGAGTTCAACACTATAGGCGTAGATGATGGTATAGCCATGGGGCATATAGGTATGCGCTACAGCCTACCTAGTCGTGAGTTGATCGCAGACTGCTTGGAGACAGTCGTAGAAGCACATAGACTAGATGCTCTCATCTGCATTATGAATTGCGACAAAATCGTCCCGGGCATGATGATGGGCGCTGTGCGAGTTAATGTCCCCACTATTTTTATTTCTGGTGGTCCCATGGAAGCTGGAGTCCTAGAGGATGGTCGCAAAGTAGACTTGGTGTCTGCCTTTGAGGCTGTCGGTGCTTACTCTCGTGGCAGTATCAATGCTAAAGACTTAGAAGAAATAGAACACAAGTCTTGTCCTACTTGTGGCAGCTGCTCTGGTATGTTCACAGCCAATAGCATGAACTGTCTACTAGAAGCTATAGGTCTAGCTCTACCCGGCAACGGTTCTATCCTAGCTACTAGTGATGCTCGCCTAGAACTCGCTAGGCAAGCGGCTCAGCAAATAGTCAAACTAGTAAAAGTAAACCTCAAAGCTAGAGATCTAGTAACTATGGATAGCATGGATAATGCTTTGAGTTTGGATATGGCTATGGGTGGATCTACTAATACCATACTTCATGCTCTAGCTATCGCTCACGAAGCGGGACTGAACTACGATATGGCTAGGATTAACGAGATCTCTAAGCGCACACCAAATATCTGCAAAGTCAGTCCCAGTGCACCAGACATCCACATGGCAGATGTACACAAAGCTGGTGGTATATCTGCAATACTAGCAGAACTTAGTCATAGACCGGGTTTGCTCAAGCTAGACTGTCCGACTGTAACCTTGCGTAGCTTAGGAGAGAATATTCGTGATAAGCATAGCTTAGACAAAAAAATAATTCGTAGTATAGATGAGCCCTACTCTCCAGAAGGCGGTCTAGCAGTGCTTTTCGGCAATATCGCCCCCAAAGGCTCTGTAGTCAAAAGCGCTGGTGTAGCAGCAGAGATGCTAGTACACAAAGGTCCCGCCAAAGTGTTTTGCTCTCAAGATGAATGTATGGCTGCCATACTAAGCGGACAAATCCAAGCTGGTGATGTTGTCGTCATCATCTACGAAGGCCCCAAAGGCGGACCGGGTATGCCAGAAATGCTAGCTCCTACCAGTGCCATTGTTGGTGCGGGTCTTGGTGGCAAAGTCGCCCTCATCACTGACGGTAGATTCAGTGGAGGCACTAGAGGAGCCTGCATAGGACATATCTCCCCAGAAGCAGCTTCTGGTGGTCCCATCTCTATAGTACAAAATGGAGACCTCATCTCTATAGATATCCCTAATCGCAAACTTAATGTAGAACTCAGTGATGAAGAGATCTCTAGGCGACTAGCTAATCGACTACCCTTCGAAGCCAAAATCAATACCGGTTGGTTAGCGCGTTACACGCATTTTGTAACTAGTGCTGATACTGGGGCGGTGTTGGGGAGCTGCTAGTTTTTTGAATAACTTTTTAATTTTTTCAGTCGCCGAATATAATACATAACGCCCTTGTTTTTTATTAACAAGAAATCCTGTTCTTATTAAAGCTTGCAAATCTTTTACAGCAGTTGCCGCAGATATACGATAAGTATCAATCTATCACTCATCCGTTGGACCAGCTGCGATTGGGAGGTTTTCGCTACTCCCTGCCCCGCTGCTTGGGATTGGTAGACCTCCCTTCCGCTCTTGATTAAGCTTAATAACGCCGTTATAAATCTCTGTAAGAAATTTATTTCGTTGTAAGAAGGAAGGTCCCTTCACCCATTGCTGGAGATCCACATTACTTTGAGTCAGATGATAGTACCATATAAAAAATTGTTGGTAATTTTTTCGTTGATCTTGTGGCATTGGGTTCAAGTTCCGCAGAGTTATGCTCAATGTCTCATTTATCCCCGTCTCATTAGCTCGACTCCTGTCAGCCCAAGCTCGTGCTGCACACTCTTTAAATCTGTCTCTCCAATTAATAGTGCGATTGTCACAGTAGACTCGACGGAGAAGCTCATAGAAAACCCCTTTGTCCTCCTCTTGATGCTTGACAAGTTCTTCTAACATTAGTCGCGAACTTGGACGATCCACCCAATCACCCTGTAAGAATCTTGTAATCAGTGTGTTGATAATCTGATCTGACGAAAGCCTTGGAAGCAATGATGTCAGCAACTCGCTGTTATCATTTGTATAGGCCTGTGGTACAAGAATACCTAGTAAATCATTATAAAATTGTTTTTGGTCACTGTTATCAAGAAGTTTTAGAAGAAGTTGAATTTGTTGTTCTGAGCGCAATCTCCCCGACCGATAGAACACCTCCTTAACTTCAGCTATCGTCAATTTAGACAGATATCTTTCCACTAGCGGAATACTGTGTGGATCTCGCATGTATGAAGAGATGATCCGAACAATTACTGTATTTCCTCCGTCATAAGGGTAGGATAGAGGTGACAATATTAATAACTTATCTATGAGTTGTTTATTCCACTCTAAATCCTTTAAATCAAACCCTCCTACAAAACAGACATCTTCTAGAATCTCGTTATAATCTCTTGCTTCAGAAAGATTTCTGAACCCTTGGAGAATCTTCCATTTTTGTCTTCTAAGCTCTTGCTTTAATCCTAACAAAGTAGGATCTTGAATTACCCCTCCTATTCTTTCATCCTCACTCACAGCGTAGAGGCTAGGCGTAGAACGGTTCTCTTCTATTACAATCCTGCTCCTCAATTCATTGATACGGATAAACCCTAGCTTTATAGCCCCCCTAGCTATGGCAGATTTGGTTTCCCTAGCTTGAGCAGATTCATCTAACCCCTCTTGAACTAATACTCTTCCTCTCCTTTCTTCAGCTGGCGATAATGATTCTGGTGTCGTAGTAGGCTGTGCTTGATTGCTAGCTGGCGATGATGATTCTGGTGTCGTAGTAGGCTGTACTTGATTGCTAGCTGGCAATGATGATTCTGGTGTCTTAGCACCAGCACCACGCAACCACGAAAAGATTCTCATACAACCCCTGCCTTTGAGTTAAAATAATAGCACATCATAAAAAGCTCAATTCACTCAGCGGAGCCTGCTCTAGGTAAGTTTGTTTGTGCTCCTGATCCGCCTGCTGGGATTGG
>CAZASO010000043.1:0-14206 GCA_964487825.1 uncultured Gammaproteobacteria bacterium | reverse complement strand
AGCCTAGAACCCTCTGCTTATAAGGGTTTAGCAGGACTCCTTGCGAAATTTTAGCTGAAATGTTCCGTTCCATCTTTTTTTGATTTGCTCTTTCAGTGCTTTTTTTAAAGTGGAATCTAAACCCACTTGTTCATCAATAGCCTGATATACCTTATCTAATCTAGAGCTAAAATCATGAACTGCTAATTTTAATACATCAAGATTTAATTCAAAATCTGCGCATAATATTTCCAGATGTTTGGCTTTAATAGAACCTAAGCTTAAATTCAAATTATTGTTTAAGCCTAAAGCGAGGTAAGAACTGAGTTCTTGGTAATAGGCGGAGAAAACCATATCATAGTTGGGAGTTAATTCCAAACCATTGCTGCTATGAAACATTGCAAAATTTTTCAAATGGGCATCTGTATTGCCAAGTAATATACAAACTAAGATTCTTCTGAAAAGTTTTTCAACATCTATCTTTGAACAGAGAGGGCTTGCATTCATAAAATTCGCTAAATCTACATAGCTCGCATCATATTTCCTATTAGCTTTGTAATTCAGTAACTGAGCGAACTCTTCAAAATGAATTTTCTCTTTCTGGTGATTCCTATCGAAGCGTTTAACTAACAGTGCCTCTCCTATTCCTTCCACAGAACCTATTTTCAGCTCAACGACTGGATCTGGGGCTAGTAAAATTTTTGCTGCTAATGTACATAAATATTCATTTTCAATAATCAAAGGATATTTGCCGGGTAATTTAGCTATATGTGTAGAATAATCATCTATGTTTACGGGATAAAATTTATCATCTTTCTCATAAACAAAAATTTTAGGCTGCACCCCAGACATAGAAGCTTTGGATTTAATTGTTACCTGCTTTAAGTAATCATTTTTATCAATAATAATTTTCTGTGGCTCTGGATCAATAACAGAGACCGCTCCCACCAAATCATGTCCAAAGGTCATTAATAATTCAAAACGATTATTAGGATTTGTTGATATTGCCCTTGCTTGAATTTCAGCAAGCCAACCCTCTGCTACCAAATTGTCGAAAAAAGGATGAAGTCCATTCTCAAACAAATGTTCTGCTTTTGTTGTTGCTAAATTGACTGATATTCCTTTGGAATAAGTTTTTCTAAAATCTTCATCATAAGTAAAACGACAGCGCCCGCCGGGCTCTTCCGTTAGAATGCCTGCAAATTTATCTTGAAAATATATTTTTGCCCAGTTTGAGTGTGCCATTTTTGCCTAAGCTTTTTATCAAATATAAGCGCATCTCTAAACCCCAACCCCCATCCTAGCTTGCACTAGTTTGATGATTTCACTAGGAGTCATTGCGACTTCTACGCCAGCGGCTTTGAAAGCTTGGCTTTTGGATTCAGCGGTACCTTTGTTGCCAGAGATGATAGCACCAGCGTGTCCCATGCGTTTGCCGGGGG
This sequence comes from uncultured Gammaproteobacteria bacterium, assembly GCA_964487825.1. Lineage (GTDB taxonomy): Bacteria > Cyanobacteriota > Vampirovibrionia > LMEP-6097 > LMEP-6097 > CAZASO01. The sequence goes on along the minus strand of CAZASO010000043.1, from coordinate 12,785 downwards.
GAGCTGTGCGCCCTGCGATATAGCCTATGACTGGTTTTCGTATGTGGTCTTTGATATATTCTGCTGCTTCTTCTTCAGCACTTCCACCGATCTCACCGACTAGAACTATGAGATCAGTATCTTTGTCTGCTTCAAAAAGTTCTAGTGATTTGATTTGATCTATGCCTATGATGGGATCTCCACCTATGCCAACAGCAGTAGAGATGCCTATTCCAGCTTGTTTGAGCCCGAGACCTATCTCGTAAGTCAGAGTCCCAGAGCGAGAGATGAGTCCGACTCTGCCTGCTGAGTAGATAGACCCCGGATGTATCCCGATGAGACATTCTCCGGGAGTGATGATGCCCGGACAGTTGGGTCCATTGACTAGTATAGATTTAGCTTTGGCTGCACTGTGTAGTTTGACTGCGTCTTGAGGAGGTAATCCTTCTGTGATCACAGAGATCAGAGGAATATCTGCGTCTATGGCTTCTAGAGCGGCATCTAAAGCTAGATAGGGTGGCACGAAAATCACAGAGCAGTTAGCTCCTGTTTTGGCTTTGGCTTCTAGAACCGTGTCGTAGACTGGGACTCCGGCTAGGGTCTGACCACCTTTGCCGGGGGTAACTCCTGCTACTATCTGAGTTCCATATTTGAGCATCAACTCTGTATGAGTTTTGCCCATGCTGCCTGTAATACCTTGGACTATTACTTTAGTATTTTTGTTGATTAGGATTGCCATATTATATTTCCTTCTTTTATGCTGCGATTTGGATTGCTTGTGCAACAGCGTCGTCTAAGACATTAGTCATTGGGATATTTGCTTTTTTCATTATTTCTGCAGCCTTGTCTTCATTATTGCCGACTAGTCTTACTACCATTTTGGCTTCGGGTCTTTGTTCTTTGTAGTAGGCTAGGGCAGCAGCGACTTCATCGCAAGCCGTGATACCGCCTAGGATATTGACTAACAAAACTTTCACATCTTGGCTAGAAGCTACTAGGTCTAAAGCCCGCTTCACATGCTCCTTGGAGGCTCCTCCTCCTACATCTAGAAAATTCGAAGGTTTACCACCTTTGTAGAGTACTAAATCCATAGTTGCCATTGTCAAACCAGCACCATTACAGAGTATGCCGATATTACCATCTAGCTCCACTATGTTGAGTCCGCACATTTTGCCTTTGAATTCTCTTTCACCCATATCAGTTAGGTGATCTACTAACATACCATCGAAGCGAGGATGTCTATCAAGAGCATCTTCATTGAGAGTGACTTTACCATCTAGTGCAACGAAATTATCATCTCCATCTATGATGAGAGGATTTATTTCACAGAGATCTGCGTCTAATGATGACCAGAGATCCCAAAGTTTATTGATGATGTCTGCCATCTTAAGTAGGTCTTTGCCACTGAAACCCAATTGGGCAGCCATTTTGCGGCCTAGGTAAGGATTGTAGTTGGCTCCGGGCACAGGGACTATCTCTATATTAGTAGAAGATTCTATCTCTACTCCTCCTTCTGAGCAGCCCATTAGTATAGGGCCTTTGTAGGCTCTATCTATAAGTATTGAGATATAGATTTCTTTTTTGATTTTGACTTTAGGTTCTACCAAGATAGAACTAGGGAGAGAGCCTTTGATGGGCAACTTAAATATAGCTTCGGCTTTAGCATAAGCATCTTCTGCATTTTCTGCGAACTTGATACCACCAGCTTTACCTCTACCTCCTACCAAAACTTGAGTTTTGAGTGTGCAAGGAAACTCTTTGAGTCCGAAGGCCTCTTCAGGACATCTTATGACTTTGCCTTTGGGAGTTGGGATTCCGAATTCTCTAAAAAGGGCCTTAGCTTCATGTTCAAACAATCTCATGGTTCTTTATAATATCCTGAAAATACTCTCCTTATTTATCTCTCGGCAGATCTTGAGTTTTTCTTAGATTTGTTCTGAAATTTTCTTTAGAGTGGATCTCGCTTTGGAACTGTGTTTTTCAGCGATCCTTAACGCACATCAACTTGTATTACAGCATGTTGTGCTTTAATTTCCTCAGGTTTTGATTTCTAAAAATCGGGGTATACTCTATTTTATGGTAGCAATCGGTGATGTCTTCAATGAAATGGTAAAGCACTTTAATCCTAGTGCAGCTTCTGGTGTTGCAGCAGCTTATCAATTCGAAATTGCCGGTGAACAGGGTGGTATTTGGGCTCTGGACATCAAAAACAGCCAATGTCAACTTGTTGTTGGTGGAGTTGCTAAACCATCTGTCGTGATAGCACTAGCCGATAAAGACTGGATGGCTATTCGTGAAGGCAAACTCAATAGTCAGATGGCTTTTATGCAAGGCAAACTCAAGATTCGTGGTGACATGAACCTCGCCATGAAGCTTCAGACCATGTTCCCTATAACCTAGACCCTGACTGCTTTTGGTCTAAGTGCTTTTTTTAATTTTTCGTTATTATTCTGGGCAGAAAGCTCTTTTAGCTCTTGGAGCTGAGCTTCTAGTTCGCTGAGATCTGAGTCTATTTTGGCTTTGTAGATTTTGTCTGTGAGTTTAGATTCCACAAATTCACTAGCCGTGAGTAATTCTTCATAGAGCTTCTCACCCTCACGGAGTCCCACTATTTGGATGGGGACTTCTTCGAGGCTAAATCCAGCTAGCTTGATAAATTGCTGAGCAAGTTCATAGATTTTGATGGGAGTTCCCATATCCAATACCATGATCTCTCCATTGTGGGCCTTGGCTGCAGCCTGTATGACTAGCTGAGAGGCCTCAGGGATAGTCATAAAATATCTAATGGCTTCTGCGTGAGTAACAGTGAGGGGGAGGTTTTGCCTGAGTTGTTGTTCCCAAACTCTGATCACAGAACCTCTGCTACCAAGGACATTCCCAAAACGCACTGCGGTGTATTTGGTTTCTGGGTATTGTTGGGAGATCATGAGTAAGGTTTTTTCGGCGAGTTTTTTGGTGGAACCCATAATGCTAGTAGGGTTCACTGCTTTATCGGTGCTGATAAGTACAAAACTCTCAACAGCAGCGAGTCCAGCTATCTGAGCCATATGATAAGTGCCCATGACATTATTGTCGAAAGCCTCACAGGCATTGAGTTCCATAAGGTGTACATGTTTATGTGCGGCAGCATGAAAGATCACATCTGGTTTGACTTCACGCACTATATCTAAGACCCTAGAGTAATTACGAACATCTGCTATGCGAGGGATAAGTTCTACATTATTACTGGGAAGGCTTTGCAAGGTTTCGAAGATAGAATTCTCGCCTTTGCCAACTAAACATAGACTACTGATATTACATTTGGAGATGAGTTGTTTACAGATCTCTGAACCGATAGAGCCTCCTGCTCCAGTTACCAAAACTCTTTTGTGTTTTAGGTAGGCACTGACTTCTGGAGCACTGAGATCTACCTCTGCTCGTCCAAGAAGGTCTTCCATACTGAGTTTGCGGATTTGTTCTACACTGACTTTGCCGCCAGCGAGTTGATCCACTCCCGGCAAGACTCTGACATCTAGTCCAGTATTACTAGCAGCTAGACTGAGTTTGCGTTTGAGTTCTTGATTTGCGCTGGGTATGGCGATAATGAGTTGTTCTATGTTTAGGTTGATTACCCAGTGAGCGAGTTCATCTAGTTTGCCTTTGACGACTATTCCTCTATGCAGCTCCATGCCTAGTTTTTTGGGATCATCATCTAGAGCCCCTATGATTTTAAGTCCTTGCTCTGGATGCTCTGAAATAGCCTTGCAGACTTGTCTTGCGGCTTCGCCTGCTCCTATGATGAGAGTGGATCTAGGACTGTTCGTATCTGCAAGTGCTTTGCGTTCATGAAGATGAAAACGACGCAGCATATAGTAGCGTGCGAGTCTTGCGCTACTGAGGAGACCTATGCTCAATAGATAATCCAGAAGTATAATTCCAAAAGACAAAGCATAGAGGTCTTTGTTGTGGGGACTTAGGCTAAAGGCTCTAGGCAAGAGCATTAGAAGGCTAGGTAGAGCCAAAGCTCTTGCCGTGTAGACTATCTCACTAAGATCTGTGTAGCGCCAAAATCTTTTGTAGGTCCCCCATATGATGAGGCAGATGATTTTGAGAGCTATAACGAAGGGTAAGACTTTGGGTAACTGTTCAGACCAAATAAACTGACTAGTACTATTGCTGGCAGTGCCTTCTAGTCTTAGATAGGTCGCAAAGACAAAAGCCGTAGTTAATAGTGCGGCATCTAGAATAATGCGTAAGAGGTTTTTTATGCTGTACATATGATGGTTTCTAAGGCTTTGATAAATCTCTGATTTTCGGCTTTACTACCTACGCTCACTCTTAAAGAGTGCTTGCAGACTTGTTTCTGTCCGCGAATGATAATCCCAGCTTTAAGTAAAGCTTCTAAGATGTGAGGGGCTTCTTGCTGAGTTTTGAATAAAACAAAATTAGCATCACTAGGATAGTGTTCTATAGCTAGCCTTCGAAACTCTTTGCAGATTTGTTCTCTGCCTTTTTGGGCGCTCTCTATGACTTTAGCTAAGTGATGCTTGTCATCTAGAGCAGCAGAAGCTGCAGCCAGACTGGGTCTGGATAGCAAGAAAGGTGTCATGATTTTGTGATATTCTTGCTGCAGTTCCCTAGACATAATGGCATAACCTACTCTGAAACCCGCTAGGGCATAGGCTTTGGAGAAAGTCCTGCCTACTATAAGGTTGGGGTATTGATTGACCAGATTAGCTACACTCTCATGACGACTGAACTCTATGTATGCCTCATCTACAAAAAGATGGATTTGGCGTTTGGCTGTCTCTGCAGCTAGATAGTCTAATTCCCTAGGGCTAAAAGAATTGCCGGTTGGATTATTGGGACTACAGACGAAGATTAGTTTGGTGTCAGACTCTATAGCAGAAAGTATCTTGTCTGGGTCTGAGCTGAAAGCAGCATTGGCACTGCTTTCTGGGCTACTGCGCCTGAGAGATATAACACGAGCGCCTCTGCGCTGAGTAGCAGATTCGTAGTAGACGAAAGAAGGAGGCAAGGAGACTATACTGCTTCGAGAGTCTAGAAATAAATCTGCTATATGATCTATAACACTATCCATGCCATTACCTACGACTATGGCAGAGCGTTTGAGATCTAGACCTTGGGACATGAAGGTCTGTTCTAGTTTTTGAGTCAGAGATTCAGAGAAGGGTTCTCCATAAAAATTAGATCTTGCTAGTTCTCTTTGAGCGGCTTTGATGGCTTGAGGACTAGGACCCAGAGTACTTTCATTGCCAGCTAGTCTTAAAATTTGAGATTCTTTGAAACCATAGTCCCTTGCTACTTCCTCGAAGCTTTTGCCAGCTGGATAGCTTTGGGCGGATAGTATCCAAGGATTAATATTCTTAGGGGGCACTAAGATAATTATATAAGAGCCTAGGTTTAGTTGCTGGCGCCCCATTATTCGGCTTGCTTATTTCGCCTAAGTCAACCCCGCCTAACCACGAAATCTGCCAGTTGATGTTTCAAATTTCGTGGTATAAGCGAAGATATGGAGCTTCTAGTGCAGTCTAAAGTCAGCTTTGGCTACGGATTGTTTGATGTCTTCTGAGAAGACTAGGCGGCTAAAGCGATAAGCAGTTCTGTCAGCATTTTTGGAGTTGGGGTAGTAGCGAATTTCTAAATATTTGTTTTGATATTGGCTAAAACATCTAGGATCAAAATCAAAAATCACTGCTCTGCGATGGTCCTTATAATGAGGGAAGCGACTAAGTTCGTTTTTGGTAAATGTAGTGTAGAAACTATCATCAGTGGCTCCCTCAAAGCGTCCTAGGCTTCTGCAAATTAGGTATCCTTCTTCGTCTGCGATCTCGGCATCGAGTGCGTTGGGGAGTTTTTCTTCCAAGGGTAAAGCTTTGAAGCTTTTGGCTGAGGCTCTAGATTCTTCTTTGAGCCAGAGTATATCTGGGACTACCAAAATGCTTACGGCGTTTTTGACAGTATCTATGTGTAGCCAAGATTCAAAAGAAGGCCCCCCGTGTTTGTTTTTGGAGTGAGGTAGTTTGTAGATATTGTCTTGGATTTTGCTAGCTAGTACTGTTTGGGCTAATAAGCTCAGACAAAATAGACTAATGAATAATGTTTTGCGCATAATGATATCTCCTTATTATATGTTGTTAGAGTCCTTGAGTATCTCTCTGTAATTGTTGAGGTGCTTAGTTAATGATACCCTGCCGCCCCTCAAAGCTAGTGGCTGACCAGCTTTGAGCTCTGCTGCATCATAAGCGACCGCATCAGAGACTAGGATAATCTGACTAGGATTTTTCCTAGCAGATATCATTTTAACTAATTCTGGGGCTAGGTGTAAATCCATGTCAGCAACAGATCCGCAGATAAGAGTAATGCTGATGTCTGAGCGATGATAGGCACTGAAACCCAAACCCAAGCTTAGATTTTTCTTGTTAGCCCAGCTTATAGCTTCAGTCCTATCCATAGTAAGAAAATCTAAATATTCGTGACTAGGTTTCCGATGATCGAAGCGAGAGGGATTGAGGGGATCTTTGATGATATGCATAGCATTAGGCCAGTGAGTTACTAGTCTAACCCCTTGTTCATCGAAAGCCCTCTCTGCTTCATCTAGACTGGCTTTGCTGTGTCCAAAAGCGACTTGTATGTCAGAGTTTTGTAGTAGCTGACTGACTTTAGGGTCTTGTAGAGGGCAGAGAGTCCATAGTTTGATGAGCCCCGGATATTTGTCTATCAGCTTAGAAACCTTATGGATATTCATTTCAGACATATAGGCATGAGGGTGTATACCAGCTTGGCTGATCAGCCCGCCTTCTATGTGTATGCCATGAATATCGGTCAAAGCCTCTTGGGAAGGGCTATCTAGGACATAGCGTTTTAGATGTTCTAGATTACTGTCTATCTCTTCGTAAGCTGCTGTTATGAGAGTTGGATATATGGCAGAGACTCCTTCAGCATAGAGATATCTTCTGAGTAAATCTATAGATGCGACATCGGGTTGATGCCAAAAATCACAATGTAAACCTAGGCTAGGAATACTTAGCCCATTGATTTGTCTATCTATTAGAGTTTTTTGCTCATCTATCTCTACTAAGTCAAAGGCTTTATCCATGCGGTGTCCGAGTCCAAGTCCCTACGGTTCTACTAAAAAGTATTTTGCGATAAGTGATGAGTATAACTACAAGCCAAGTGCTACATAGGTAGATGTTGGTGATGATGGTATTGATAACGGCTTCCCAAAATTTCTGTTGTTTGTAAATTCTCAGCCCATTAAACTGAGTAACGAAGGCTATTGCAGCGACTGACATGGAGACCAGCATATAAAAACTGAGATAGGTTTCTTGGTGAGTGAAGAGTCTGAATAATTCGTAGATAAAATCTAGGGTGAGCCAGAGGGGTAGGCAGAACTGCCCGAAGAAAAAGAAAGTATCGAAGATTTGGTTGAGAGATAAATTACCCGGTGTAAAAAGCTGCAAGAAATAATTGAGATATCTGCGCATACTACCTTCAGCCCAACGCCTGCGTTGTCTAATAAAAGCATCCCATGTGGCTACACCTTCCTCGTAGACTGTGTTCTCTGGGCTAAATCTTATGTCCCATCCATTGACATGAAGGCAGGTAGAAAGATCCAAATCATCAGTGAGAGTGTCTTCGTTCCATCCATCAAAATGTTCTAGGGCTTCTCTTTTGATGAGTTCACCGTTGCCCCTGAGTTCTGTTGCACCTCTAATGCTATCTCTACCCATCTGCAAATAAGTATCCATGGCATATTCATGGAATTGGCATCGAGTCAAAAAATTCTTAGAAGGATTAGAAATGACTTTCTGAGCCTGTACTGCTCCTACATTGGGGTCATCTAGATATCTGACTATGTTCCCTAGAAAACTATCTTCTATGCGAGCATCTGCATCTAATACACAGATTACTTCAGAGTTGGATACAGCAAAAGCATCATTGAGTGCAGCAGCTTTGCCGGGAAAAGACTGAGCTTTGCGTCTTATGTAAGTCAATCTAGGATTGATTTTGACTATCTCTGCTGCTTCTTCTTCTGCTTCTTCTTGCTTAGACATCACGCTATGATCTGTTGTTACTTGCATCATCTCAGACCAAGTCCCATCTTGGCTGCGATCATCAATGATATATATCTGTAGTTTGGGATAAGAGAGACTGAGTAGATGTTCTATGGTTTTGCGTATGACCGTCTCTTCATTGTGAGCAGATACAAAAATATCAATGCTGGCTAAATACTCTGTGCTGAGAGGTCTTGGGTTGTGTCTACGATGAAATTGTGCAAAAAAAGTATAAATCGTGTGTAAAGCCATAATCAAGACTATTACAGCAAGTATGGTGAGAGAAACATGAGAAGGTAGTTTGACTAGGTATTTTTCTGGAAGGAACTCCTCTATGAGTTTGTTTACTAGATAGACTCCTCCTATGATGCTAAATAGCAACCAACGCTCACGATTAGAACCGCTCCACAGCTCTTTCCAGCCCCGTTTGATGTTTTTCTTTTTAGCGAAATTCACTGTATTAGAGATCATTTCTTCTTATCAATAATCCTCGACATCATAGCACGCAGAGCTTTGCGTTTGACTGCCCAAGAGCCATCTGGTGCAAAGTCTCCGGGAACTAGATAGCCACTGTAGTTGCGTTTGGGTATAGATCTAAGTTCATTACCTAGTCTTAGTATTTCGCTAGGGCTCATATCTGTAAGAAAGAGTCTGCTAGTGCTTTTGACTATGTCGGGTGCTCTAGCTATGAGTTTAGGGTCTCCTAGTTTTTTGATAGCAGCTCTAAAAAATATTTGTTGTCTTTTGATGCGCCCTATATCTCCTTGGTCTTTATCTCTATAACGCAAAAATTTAATTAGAGTTTCTCCATTCATAAGTTGTCTGCCAGCAGGAATTTCTATATTTAGATTTTGTTTGGAGTCATGATAGGAAAGTCGTTTGGGGACATTGATTTCTATGTAACCAATTTTATTTATTAATTCTTCAAAGCCAGTTATGCTGAAGACTACAACCCTATCGAATTTGATGCCGAGTAGATGACCAATGCTTTTGCGCGCAAGTTCATAACCCCCTAATAAATTCAAACTATTTATTCGAGCTGCTTGAAGCTCCGCACCTTTTCTCTTAAGATAAATCTTGCAGTCTCTGGGGACACTAATCAAAGAAACTTTTTGTTTAGAAGCTTGGTAGATGATAGCCAAGATGAGATCTGAGCGACCATGCCAGTCATCTATGCTTTCCGGGTTGATGACATCGGAACCAAGAACCAAAACATTAAAATATCCATCATCATAAGGAGAGATGATTTTGTCTTTTTGTATCCAATAGATAGACAGGCCCAAAAGGCTTAGGGCACTAACTATGAGTAATAATCGGCTTGGGGATAATTTCAAGAGATTTAGATTAGAGAACTAAAAACCATTTTGGGACATGTTTATTATAATAAAGCTGTGAGTCTCTTTTATAGATTAGCTTTTATCATTCTTTTGCTATCTTCCTTGACAGCTTGTTCTATGTTTCAAGGTCTAGTAGATAAGATTATCCCCGGTGCAAACAAAGATTCTAATATTCCAGTAGGAGAGTTTGTAGGAACTTGGATTTATCAAGACCCCAAACTTCAAGAAGCAGAAGAACTTAGTAAAGCTGCTGCGACAGTTAACCCCGTGACTCCTAATGAGCCAGTCCAAGCAGACCCTAAAAGCCCAGAAAACAAAAAAGACGAAAACAAAAAAAACGCTGAGCCGAACAAAAAAGAAGAGACCAAGCCAGAAGCCACTAGCCAAGCGGCTCCTAAGCCTGACAAAGCTCATATGGTCAAGATTGTCCTCCTGCCTATGGATACGGTTGATGAAGTTGGAGCAGGGGTACTTACTTTCAAAAACATTAGCCAAAAATTTTACTGGCAAGCCAAAGGTAATAATAAAGATACTTGGCAAATACAATTCGCTAAAGACAATAATGTCTACAGTAAACTTACTTATGCTTTTGATTTTACTGGTCTTTTGCGCAAAGCCAGTGTTGGTTATGAACTGAGCGGAACCCTACACATCAACAATGAAGGCAAAGACGAAGACTATAGCCTAGAGACATATAGATATATGTATCCAGAGCTAGTGGCTCTTCCTGAGGACAAACAACAAATAGCTTTGGGTACAGAATTAGCTCTTAACGGTAAATATTTCTCAGCTAATGCCTCAGAAAATCTTCTCAAATTTACTGAAGTCAAATCCCAGAAACAGTTTGAGGCTCCAGCGACTGCTGTTAGGACTGAAGATAGCGAGAATAATGTCTTGACTCTAATGACCGATAAAAAATGGGCAAAAGGTGAATATCAGGTCTTTTTACAGAGAGGGACTGAATATAAGAGCAACACTATTACAATTAAGCTAAAATAAACCTCGTTTGAAGATAGCAGTAGTAGGTAGTGGTCACTGGGGTAAGAACTTAGTTCGTAATTTTTATGAGCTAGGAGTTCTTCATCTGGTCTGTGATAGTAATCCCAAAAGTCTTGAGACTTTAACGGAGATTTATCCTTTTATTACAGCAGCTGTTCAGATTACTGATACTTTTGATGAGCTTGTTACTAATCCAGATCTAGATGGCATAGTTATTGCGACACCTTCTAGCACTCATTATCGCCTAGCTAAGCAGGCTCTTCTAGCTGGCAAAAATGTCTATGTGGAAAAACCTTTGGCTCAAAATTTTCAAGAAGCAGAAGAGCTGAACAGTATAGCTAAAGATCAGGATTTGGTTTTGATGGTTGGACATCTACTCATGTATCACCCTGCTGTCAACAAACTCAGGCGCCTAGTGGCTTCTGGCGAATTAGGAGAGATCCAATACATTAATTCAGATCGCCGAAATTTCAATCGCAACCATAGACGAGATAGTAATGTGATGTGGGATTTGGCGCCGCATGATTTTTCGATGATGGCATATATACTTGGCTCAGAGCCAGAGAAAGTGCTTAGCGTGAGAGCTTGGGCGAGTGCTGATGATGAAGTCGTAGATGTGGTTCATATAGATTTGATCTTCCCTAATAACATAGGAGGTCATATCCATAATAGTTGGCTAGATCCCCAGAAGCAAGCGCTTCTAACCATTAATGGCAGCAAAAAAACAGCAGTACTTAATGATACTTTCAAAGAAAATAAACTAGAAATCTATAGTAGATCTCCAGATGGTTCTACTACAGTCGAAAAGCCCATCTATCCTAATGATGAACCTTTGAGACTTGAGTGTAAACATTTTTTGGATTGTATCCAGCACCAGCAAATCCCTACTAGTGATGGCATCAATGGCTCTCAAATAGTGCGTTATGTCGAAGAATGTCAAAATTTGCTCGAGGTCAATCTCCGGCAACAAAAAGTAAAAATATCTAATAATGCTTAGAGCCGCTCTTATCATTTTTGTTTTTTCTGCTTTTTTGTCGGGGCTTTATTATTTCAATAAATGTCGTGCGTATGAAACTTATCGCATCCCAAACTTAGATTCTAGAGCCAGCCTCAAAAAGTCTTACCGCATCAATATTAATTTAGCCACTGCAAGAGAGTTCCAAAATTTGCCGGGAATAGGGCCCAAACTGGCTTTGAGGATAGTGCAGGATAGAGAGCTTAATGGAGATTTTAAATCTATTCAAGACATAAGTAGAGTGCGGGGTATCGGAGATTCTAAGCTTGCTAAGTTCATCCAATATCTCAGCCTCTAAACTTAGATATCGTTTCATCTCAGCCTTGATACTGACCTAGATTTAAGAAGCAATCTAGTTTACACTGAAACTCATGCAAAGCTTTCAGCAATTACTGTTCAAGCTCAATCAATACTGGTCAGATCAGGGCTGTATCATAATGCAGCCTTATGATATCGAGAAAGGTGCTAGTACCATGAACCCAGCAACTTTCCTTAGAGTCTTAGATGATAAACCTTGGAAAATGGCTTGCATAGAGCCTTGTAGAAGACCTACTGATGGGCGTTATGGAGAGAACCCTAATCGTCTTCAGCATTATTTCCAATACCAAGTCATACTGCAACCCAACCCCCCTAACACTCAAGAACTTTATTTGGATAGTCTTAAAACTCTAGGCATCAATCCTTTAGAGCATGATATTAGATTTGTCGAAGATAACTGGGAGAGCCCTACTCTGGGTGCTTGGGGTTGTGGCTGGGAGATCTGGCTCAATGGTATGGAGATTACCCAATTCACATATTTTCAGCAAGCTGGTGGCATAGAGATACGCCCTGTAGCCGCTGAGCTGACTTATGGATTGGAGCGCATTGCTATGTATCTTCAGAATGTCAATTCTGTTTTTGATTTAGTTTGGCATCAAGACGGAGATCACATCATTCGATACGGAGATATTTATCATCGTAACGAAGTAGAACAGAGCCGTTATAATTTCGAAGTCTCGGATCCTTCTAGGCTGGCTCGGCTATATTCCGAATATTTCGCTGAGTCCAAAGCCTGTCTCCAAGCGGCTTTGCCGATACCTGCCTATGATTACATTCTCAAATGTTCTCACTGCTTCAATCTTCTTGATGCTCGTGGAGCCATCAGCAAAGATGAGCGCCAAAAATATATACTAGAGATCCGTTCTCTTGCAGAGCAAGCTTCGATCTTGTACCTAGAGAACAAAGCCTCTTAGGGGAGATCTTGTGGCAGATCCTCAAAACTGCGTTTTTCAGCGCATGCTTAGCTTGCTTGAAAGCTAACAGGGAATGATGGATGAGCCTTAGCTATAGCATCGAGGGGTCTAGGAGTGCTGGGTCTAGGAGTAGTCCTAGGTGGTTGTGGCAGCTTATCCGTGACAT
>CAZASO010000042.1:2684-14472 GCA_964487825.1 uncultured Gammaproteobacteria bacterium | reverse complement strand
GTAGCTCTGCAAGCGCAAGCAGAGGATCTGGGCGATGCCGAAAGCGCCGAGCCATACAGCATTGCGAGGCTAAAGCAGATGAGTCGCTAGACAGCTAGCATAAGCGAGCTAGGATTGCGAGCGTAAGCTAGGCACAGCCCCCCACTAAGTCTTTAGGGTTAAGCACCCCCATGTCTTGGAGTCTAGGTCCTAGAGCAGAGATGATCTCTGGAGCTATCATTGGGTTAATAAAATTGGCAGTCCCGATGGCTACAGCAGAAGCACCGGCCAAAAGAAATTCGATCACATCATCTACAGACATAATGCCCCCCATGCCTATGATGGGGATATTGGTAGCGCGACTAACTTCGTAGATCATGCGAATGGCTACTGGTTTGATGGCGGGACCAGAAAGCCCACCACTGCCTCTAGCAAGTATAGGGCGGCGATTATGAAGATCTATGCGCATACCTAAGAGAGTATTAATCATGCTCAAAGCGTCTGCCCCAGCTTCTTCTGCTGTAGAAGCAAGTTTGACGATGTCGCTAACATTGGGTGAAAGTTTGACTATGAGTGGTTTACTGGAGACTGCTTTGCAGGCGCGGACTAATTCTGCAAGAGCACTGGGATTAGAGCCAAAATGTATACCATCTCGAACATTAGGGCAGGAGACATTAAGTTCTATGGCTGAGACATTGGATACGGCTGAAAGTCGCTCTGTGACTGTGACATATTCTGAGATACTGTAGCCAGCCACATTAGCGATAATGGCTGTATTGAAGTCCTCAAGAAAAACTAATTCTTCACTGATGATGTGATCTATTCCCGGATTTTGAAGACCTATGGAATTGAGCATTCCAGCGGGAGTCTCAGCGACTCTAGGGTTGTCGTTGCCTCTGCGAGGCTCTAGGGTAGCGGCTTTGATGCTGATACCTCCTAATAAACTTAAATCATAAAATTGAGCATATTCTCTACCAAAACCAAAACAACCAGAGGCAGTCAATATGGGATTCTTGAGATGAATGCCCGCGAACTCTATATCCAGACTGGGTTTGGGCTTGGTCATAAACTACTTAGATATTTTACTAAGCTTCTGACAGCAAAACCTGTCGCACCTTTGTAAGCCCAGAGACCGTCGTTCTCCCAAAACCCCATGCCAGCTATATCTAGATGTAACCAAGCTTTGTCTCCGACAAACTCTCTAAGGAAAAGTCCAGCAACTATAGCGTCTGGTCTTTTGGAGCAATGAGCAAAATCTGCGATATTGGATTTAAGTAGGGGTTTATATTCTTCTAGAAGAGGCATTTGCCAGATTTTCTCGCCTTCAGAGTCGAAGGCTTGAGATAGTCTCTGGAAGAGGGTTTGGTCATTGGTCATAGCGCCAGCAGCAGCTTCTCCTAGGCTAGCGACTATAGATCCAGTAAGTGTCGCAAGGTCTATGATCTCGCTAAGATCAGGGATAGAGCTAGCGTAAGATAGAGCATCGGCTAGAACCAGTCTACCTTCGGCGTCTGTGTCCACTACTTGGACAGTTTTGCCATTCATGGCGCGCAGGACATCCCCGGGTTTATAGCTGGCTCCACCAAAAGCATTTTCGCTAAGAGCCATTATGCCAGTGACTTTGACAGGGATTTGCATACTAGAGATAGCCTTGAAAACAGATAGAACTACTGCAGCTCCAGTCATGTCAGATTTCATGTCTAACATATAGTTGTTGGGTTTGAGGCAGAGCCCACCAGTATCAAAAGTTATACCTTTACCAACCAGAGCTATATGCTGTTTGGCTTTGGATTTAGGTTGATATTCTAGAACTACTAATCTAGGGTGAAAATCTTCGGTAGCTGTGGCGAGACTCTCAGCCCCTACTGCTAGGAGGCAACCCATCCCCAATTTGCGTGCTTCTTTAGCATTAATGCAGCGAACTTTGATGAGAGGGGAGGTCTTGGAAAGCTCTCTAGCAAAGGTTTCCATGGCTCCGGGGTTGATCTCTGAAGCGTTGGAGCTAACGATGTCTCTGCAAAATTTGACGGCTTGAATAAGTTTGGCTCTCTTGTTGAATTTGATTTCTCGATTTTTGTATTTGATGCGAATTTTGTTTATTTGTTTTCTGCGTTTATTAGTTTTGTATTTATCGAAGATATAGGATTTGAGTTCTATGATTTCATAAGCTATCTCTAATTCTGAGGGGCTTAGGTCTTTGGAACTTAGTTCGATATCAGTGGCTTCTATTTCTTTCCAAGGCGCATCGCTAATGCTTTTGCGAAGCTCATAGGCATTGGGATTGGAGCCAACGAAGATCTCTAGTAGTTGTTCTTTGGGTGAATAGACAATGCTGGGTTCAGCATCTTTGCGATAAATGATGGTCTTGAGGGTTTTATTGGGTTTAGGTGGCATTGATGTGGACTCCTATGCGTTCTAATAAGGCTTCTTCGCGAGGTTCCCTACCCATGAATTTGCGGAACAAATCCATAGGAGGTTCACTGTCTCCTTTCTCAAGAATGGAAGTCCTGTAAGCCTTACCCACACTGGGGTTTAGCACACCTTCTTTGCGGAAGCGACTGAAAGCATCTGCTTCTAGAGCTTCAGCCCATTTGTAACTATAGTAGCCAGCAGCATAACCGCCGGCAAAAATATGACTAAAGGAGGCAGGAAAATGAATTTCTGGAATTGCAGGGAAGACGCCATAATCTTGGACTATATCTCTATAGATGAGATTGACATCACCACTAGTCTCTTCTAGCCCTCGCATGTAGACACGCATATCGAAGAGAGCGAATTCTAGTTGTCTCATACAAGAGAGTCCTTCATTGAATTTGCGGGCTTCTATAAGTTTGGAGAGTAGCTTAGGGTCTAAGCTCTGAGAACTCTGATATTGTTTGGCGAAGAGAGCAAGAGACTCGGCTTCCCAGCAAAAGTTCTCCATAAGCTGGCTAGGTAATTCTACGAAATCCCATTCAACATTGGTCCCTGCTAGGGGTGCTAGTTCGGTACGGCTAAGGAGATGGTGCAAGCCGTGTCCAAATTCATGAAAAAGAGTAGTCAGCTCAAGATGAGTCAGTAAGCTAGGTCTATCACCTAGAGGTTTGTTGAGATTGCAGGCTAGAACGCATTGGGCTGGACGATATTCAGTGCTAGATTTGCGATGACTCTGAACTAGAGGCATCATCCAAGCGCCTTGTCTTTTGTTGTCACGAGGAAAAAGATCCATATAAAAATAGCCGATAAGCTCTTGGCTCTGAGAGTCAAAAAGCTCATAAACACTGACATCTGGATGCCAGACTTCTATGGCTGGATTAGAGGAGGCTTGAATACGAATATCAAACAATCGTTCTGCTATTTGGAACATACCAGAGATAGAGTTCTCTAGTTCGAAATATTGTTTGAGTTCATTGCTGTCCAGATTATATTTGGCTTTGCGTAGTTTCTCTGATATATAATCTTTGTCCCAAGGGAAGACTGTTTCAGAGTTGTTGAAGTCTACTAATGCTTTGTATTCGGCTTCCGCTAAGGGTTTGACGGCTGTAGCGAGATTTTCTAAAAAGCTCAGGACTTTGTTTGGTTCTGCTGCCATTTTGTTGCATAGAGAATATTCTGCAAAATTCTTGAAACCTAGGAGTTCTGCCTTGCGAGTTTTGGCTCTGCAAATCTTCGGAATGAGTTGGTTGTTGTCATGCTCTGGATGTTTGGGAGAACTGGCTTTGGAGAGATATTCTATGTAGAATTTTTTGCGAAGTTCTCTGTTGTCAGCAAACTTCATGAAAGGACCATAAGAAGGATAGTCCAAAGTGAAAAGCCAGCCTTCTAAGTTTTTGGCTTGAGCCGCATGCTTAGCGGCTTCTATGATGTCTTCTGCCAAGCCCGAAAGATCTTTGGGTTCGGTGATAATGAGATCAAACTTGGAGTCCGTAACATTGTCTGAGAATTTTTGGCAGAGTTCGGCAAGTTCTAGGTTGAGTTGTTTGAATTCGTCTTTGGCTTCTCCTTCAAGTTCTGCACCAGAAAGCCTGAGGTCTCTGAGGCTTTCTTGATGGTAGCGACGGCGCTCTCCAGTGAGGGACTGGGCTTCAGGGCTCATGTCGTAGCGCTTGATCAGTTGATAGACTTTCTCATTAAGCGAATAGTTATTGTAGAACTCTATTAATATGGGTCTTGCTTCTTCGGCGGCAGCTCTAATCTCTGGACTGCCAGCAAGAGATAGAAGGTTCTCTATAGGAGTCCAGACTCGTTCGAGACTTTCTTCTAGTTCGATGAAAGTAGTGTGTACTGTTTCAAATCGAAGATCGTTGGTATTTCCATCCAGAATTAGATCTAGTTGGATTTGAGCGAGTTTTACCTGCTCTTGGACTGCAGGGACTATATGTTCTGCTTGGATTTGTGAGTAAGGGGTAAATTCAGAATCTGTAAGAAGAGGGTTAGGCATTCTTAAATATCATAGCTCAAGGATGCGCTAAGCAACATAGTTTCGGAGAGATCAGAAGGGTTCTTAGTAAGACTCGCTAAGAGAGGGGTATTTAGAGTTGCGAACATCGGAGATATAAGCTCTAAAAGCACCAAGCATGTCTTGGTATTGGTGAGAGTATCTGCGTAAGAATTTGGGTTGG
The DNA here is from genome assembly GCA_964487825.1 of uncultured Gammaproteobacteria bacterium. Classification (GTDB taxonomy): domain Bacteria; phylum Cyanobacteriota; class Vampirovibrionia; order LMEP-6097; family LMEP-6097; genus CAZASO01. Next base: position 9,892 of record CAZASO010000042.1, on the reverse strand, counting down.
AGTAGATCATAGCGACCTAATAAATCATCACTAACTAAAACCTGACCATTGGTGTAAGGACCAGAACCGATACCTATAGTGGGCACTGTTACGGCTTCTGTAATATCACGAGCGATAGAGGCGGGGATCATCTCTAGAACCATACTCTCTACTCCAGCATCTACCAAAGCTAAAGCTTCTTGTATTAGTGTTGTGGAGTTTTGCAAAAGTGAGTCTTTGGGAGATAGGTCTAGATCTTGAGGTGTGTAGCCTATGTGCCCCATAACTCTAATAGATCTGGAACGCAGTCTGCTAATGAGTTCTAGGCTCTTGGTTCTAGCGTTTTCTATTTTGATGATGGAGGCACCTGCTTCTATGAATAGTTCAGCATCTAGGACTATTTGATCTATCTCAGGTTTGGAGATTGTTGCATAAGGAAGATCTGCTATCACGCTAGTGTGCTGGAGTCCTCTTGCGACAGCAGCTGTACAGACTAACATTTCTGTAGTGCTAACTAGGGTAGTGTTCTTGTAGCCTAGAGCTACCATGGCTAGACTATCTCCAACCAAAACCATGTCGATACCAGCCTCTTCAAGGGCTCTGGCTGTATTGAAATCATAAGCCGTAAGCACTGTAAGTGGTGGCGCAGAAGTTCTCATAGTTGATGACCAAGTTTGGTTTTTTTGCTTTCGAGGTAAGCCTTGGAATAGCGGTTAGCAGGCACACTAATAGTTCTAGACTCTGTAATCTCAAGACCATAAGCTTCTAGGGTTTGACTTTTATTGGGGTTGTTGGAAAGAAGGCAAATGCGCTGAAGACCTAGGTCTTTAAGTATCTGAGCTCCTACTCCAAAATTCCTGAGATCCGTTGCCAAACCTAATTGTTGATTGGCTTCTATGGTGTCATAGCCTTGGTCTTGTAATTCATAAGCTTTGAGTTGATTGATTAAACCTAGTCCCCGACCTTCTTCACGCAGATAAACCAAAACCCCGACACCTTCTGAGACTATGGCTTCCATAGCTATGCGTAACTGTTCACCATCATCACTACGATAGCTGCCAAATAGATCGCTAACTAAACAAGCACTATGTACTCTAACTAAGACTGAGTGAGATTCCCGAATGGCTGAATTTAAGTCGCCGTGTACTAGGGCGATATGTTCTTGACCTGATAAATTATCACGATAAGCAAAAATTCTCATGTCTTCTGAGTATTTGCATGGCAAAGGAAGCTCTATCATGCGTTCTACAAATCTTTCGTTCTGTAGTCTGTAAGCGATAAGATCTGTTAGCTTGATAATTTTGAGTTGTTTCTCAAAAGCTAAATTGAATAGATCGCTGAGCTCAGCTAGTTCGCCGTCAGTCCTAAGAATAGAACATAATGCTGATGCGGCTTTGAAGCCAGCTAGTCTAGCTAGATCTACTCCAGCCTCAGCTTGGCCTGTCCTGTGCAGTAATCCCCCGTCAGCAGCTTGCAAGGGGAAGATGTGCCCCGGTCTTCTGAGATCTGAAGCTATTGTTTCGTGAGCTACGGCGACTTGAATGGTGGTGGCTCTGTCTTGGGCGCTAATACCAGTAGTAACCCCAAAGCGCAAATCAGCATCAATACTCACTAGATTTGTTGCGCAGTTATTAGCAGCTATAGGACTGAGGTTTAGTCTGCGAGCCAATTCAGAATCTAGAGCAAGAGAGATGAGTCCTCTAGCTTCGCTAGCCATGAAATTAATTTTGCTAGCATCTACAGTCTCAGCAAGACTTAGGAGGAAACCTTGAGATTCTGGATCAGAACCTTCGGCGACTATAATAATCTCACCGGCCCTAAGAGCAAGAATCGCCTCAGGAATAGTATTGAACTTCGCTTGAAAGCCAGTTTGCATGCCCATCATAAATAAAGTATGACTCTAAATGCTAGAATGAGTCAAAACATGTCTAATCTAAAAAATAATAATATTATTCAAAATAGACCTGATGTAGCCAAAGAATCTCGTGCTTATAAATCTGGGACTTTGGATAAGGTTGGTATGAGTGGGGTCGAGCAAGCTGTTTTGTTGAGAGACGCTCAAGGGCATCTTAACAGGATTCCTGCTCTCCTAGATTTGTTCGTTAGTTTGGATGATCCACATGCCAAAGGTATACATATGTCTAGGCTTTATGCTGCTGCTAAAGAGCAGCTTGGTTCTAATGAGCTGAATATGGCTTTGCTTTTAGATTTGATAGCGACTCTACTCAAATCACATGAATCACTTAGTTATTCTGCTGCCGTTAAAGTTAGTTTTGATTATATGTTGGAGAGACCCTCTCTCAAAAGTTCTCAAACAGCGTTTAGGTTTTATCCTAGTAGTCTTGCTATAGAACGCAATGGTCATAATCTTTTGCTGGAGGCGGGGCTGCGGATTACTTACTCGAGTACCTGTCCCTGTTCTGCTGCTCTAGCAAGGCAGTTGATTCAGCAAAAATTTCAAGAAAGTTTTGGAGACCAGCAAATATCAGCTTCTGAAGTTGTGGATTGGCTGGGCCGCGAAGAAAACCAAGTTGCTACCCCTCATGGACAAAGAAGTTATGCTGATATCAAAGTTCGGTTTAAGACTATCGATGAGGTAGTTCCTTTGCTTGAACTTATAGATAGGCTTGAAATTGCCTTGGGGACTCCTGTTCAGGCTTTGGTCAAAAGAGAAGATGAACAAGAATTCGCAAGACTCAATGGTCAGAATTTGATGTTCAGCGAAGATGCAGCTCGTAGGATCAAATCTAGTCTAGAGCAAGACGATAGGATTATGGACTATCATATTCATGTCCGTCACCAAGAAAGCTTGCATCCACATGATGCTGTTGTGATTACTACCAAGAATCTGCCCGGTGGCTACTAAGTTTTTGCGCTGTAAAAATGACACCTGCTGTAGAGAGGCTTGTAAATAAGCTTTTTGAGATCTATTATGAATATCGTGCTTAGAATATTACTAGGTTGCATGCTCTGTTGCTGGCTAACAGCTCAGGCTAGTCCCAAAGCTTTTCTAGATGATTTTTTTGATGATTTGTTCGGTTCTGATGACTCCAGCACTAATCCAGATCCTTATTCTATAGAGCTTGTCGATCTCTCTGAAGACAAGGGTTTTATTTCCAAAACCGCTAGAACTTTTAAGCTTAAGATTTATTATCCTTCTGCTGATAGTACTAAGATAGAGGCTATCGCCAATAATCAACTGAATAATGCTTTAGTAGAGGCTTTGGATATTAGCTCTTTGGACGCTGAAAGTGGTGTAGAGACTGGGCTTGAGGAATTAGCTTTTAGTCTTAGATTTAAGGCTGCGGCTTCTCGTTTTACTGATATTTTGGAGTTGCAGTTCATCTCAGATGAGATGGTGTTTGATAAAGTTCAGAGACTTAAGTTTAGTTTTAATGCTAAGCAATTTCTAAGATTACTCAATGTACAAAGTGAGTTAGATGGGGAGGATTTCGAGGATAAATTGTTCTTGAAGCCTGTGATTATAGCGCTTTCAAAACCAATCCTAGAGCCGTCTTTAACTTTATCAGCAGATGGTTCTGCTCTGCCTAGCCAAGATCTAGTCGCTAGTTTTAAGTCTAATTCTGAAGATCTAAACACCCAGATAGATAATGGAGATATAGTTTTTACTTATAAAATTCAAGGCAAAGACAAAATCGCTTTAGCCAAATCTCAAAAGACAGGCAAGGTTTATCCTGTGGAAGTCAGTCTGGGAGAGCTATTCAATCCTATAGTCAAATCTGGCGATACTTATAATATTAGAATACCTATATCTTTACAACACTCAGCCAAAGCTTTTAAGCCGGGGACTCAGTTCAGTATCTCTGTACCTGTAGAGATAGAGACGACAGAGTCCCAGCTCAAAACCCTATTGCGAGGCGTGGCTCGTGGTAGTTTGATTAGCCATTAAGCCAGTTTACTGTTTAGGAAAGTTTACTGCGCTCAAGTAGTGTAGACCATTGATCCCTGTAAACATCTTCTAGCTCTGATGTTTTGAGCTTAGCTTGCAAAGCATAAGCTTGTTCAGTAGCTTTTGAGAGCTTCATTCTAAAGCTTTTATCCAAGCTTTTGAAATAGTGAAAAGGTGATTTGTCTAGTATGTCTCCAACTGCAAAGCTGGACTCAAAAAAAAGTGCTCCGCTCATGATACCCCCTGATATTTATATCTCTCGGTTATTTGGGGGACTAGCTTGAGGGATTTTTATTAAATGAATCTAAGCTGTAGACTGCTTTTGAGGGTTTTTACCTATAAATCTGTTAATATTATGCCTCGGTTTATGAAAGAAGCACTTAAGGGAAATTGGTTTGCAGAAGTTTTTAAGGATCAACAAGCTTTTGCTTTGCGAGTAGATAAAGAGTTATATCGTAATCAGAGCCCTTACCAAGATATTTTTGTTTTTGAAAATAGACATTTCGGCAGAGTTTTGACTTTGGACGGGACTTATCAGCTTAGTGAACTAGATGAGCACATGTATCATCGAGCTCTCACTACTTATGCTATGCAGAATTTGCCATCTGCTCAAAATTTGCGAGTGCTAGTTATTGGAGCTGGCGATGGTGCTATAGTCCGAGATCTGCTCCAGTATTGGGGTTCAAGCATTCATAGTATTACGATGGTAGAGATAGATCGGGAAGTTATAGACATCTCTAAACGCTTCTTCCCTCAACTAGCCTCGGCGCTAGAAGATCCTAAGCTAGAGCTTAGAGTACAAGATGCTATTAAGTACATAGAAGAAACTGCTGATGCGGAGTTTGACCTTATACTTTGTGATTCTACAGATCCAGTAGGTTTTGCGGCAGGGCTCATAGAGCTAGATTTTTATCGTCAAATCCGAAGAATACTTAAGCCCAATGGTATTTATTGTTGTCAGTCTGGTTCACCCATCTTTCAAAGAGAAGAATATGACAAATGTAGGGCTAATTTAGCCAAAGTCTTCCCAGAGCTGCATAGTTATTATGCGCCCATGATAGTTTATCCGGGGACTCTTTGGTCCTATACCGCAGCAGGAGCCAAAATCTCAAATCGCAGTAATATAGATATTGGAGAGTTTATAGAGAAGAGTGCCCAAAGTATCCATAGTCGTTCCCAGTTACAACAGAGCTGATTTTATCGCTCAGACTATAGAAAGCATATTAGCCCAGAGTTTTAGGGATTTCGATTTACTTTTTATAGATGATGGAAGTACTGATAAGACCGAAGATATAGTGCGTTACTACGCAGAGAGGGATGCAAGGGTTCAATATCACTATCAAGCTAACGAAGAGAGAGCGAGAGCTAGGACTCATGGAGTTGAATTAGCAGATTCTGATTATGTGGCTTTCGTGGATTCTGATGACATCTGGTATCCGCATAAATTAGCAGAACAGGTAGATGTCTTGGATGCACTCTCTGAGATGGTTTTGGTTTATTCGGCAGTAGACCGAATAGATATGCAAGGTAAACATCTGCCGCCAGCTCCACGGCAACGCAAAGGAGAGAGTGGGTTTGTGTTTTTTGATTTATTGAGGCGCAATATGATTCCCTCTGTAACACCGATGGCTAGACTATCTACGCTAAAAGAAGTGGGGGCTCAGAACACAGAGCTAATACCTTATGAGGATTGGGATTATTGGCTGAGAGTCGCTCGTCGAGGAGAGTTCTACCATATCCCAGAATCTCTCGGGGCTTATCGTCTTCATCCTCAACAATCCGTACAAAATGTCAAAGCAGAACGAATAGAAGAGGTTACTATACAAGTCCTAGATGACAACACTACAAGAGAGGCTCTTGAGGAGTACTTGCAGTCTAGGTTTGGAGATGGGAGACCACCCTCGATATATTTTTATGCTGAAGAAGTTTTCGAGGAAGCTTATAGTCTTGCATATCTAAGATTGGCTTATTGGTATCTATTGGCTGAGCAGCCAGAGAGAGCCAAACAAAAACTGGCTTTGTCAGCATATCATTCTACTGGTCGTAGTTGGGATTGGCGCTGGCATGGTTTATCTATCGCTACTGAGCTGATAGACTGGGATCTACCGGGCTTGAATCCTTTTGTTAAAGCAGCTTTGGGGGCTTTGCACTAATTTGAAAAACTTGGAATTCCTGATAGTTAGATATTTTACTTTACTGGGCAACATAGCTCCTCAGTTTAGTGTTTGTGTTTTGATTGCTCTTTTTGTAGATTTCAGGAAAGGTCTTGAGATCACTTTGCTCTGGGGTTTGGCTTATGCTATGAATTTGATCATCAAAAACACTGTGCGCAAAGCTAGGCCAGATGTGGTGTTGCGTAAGATCAAAGTCAAAGGTTATAGTTTCGCTTCGGGGCATTCTGTAACATCTTTGGTTTTATATTTCTCTATAGCTAGATATTTTTGGAATGAATTATTGAATTATCCTTTGATTCTGATTTTTATTTTAGCTTTGCCTTTTTTGTTGGGCTTAAGTCGTTTATACCTAAGAGTGCATTTCCTTGAGGATGTGGTTGGCGGTTGGATTATAGGCTATATGTATCTTTGTTTAGCCTCAGACTACTTACTGGAGCGGTATGCGATGATAATTAGTCGTTTGGGGTTTTAGGATGCAAGACAAAAAAGTACGCGCGATCATACTAGGCTCAGGAATCTCTATGCTAGAAGACATAGAGCCGTATGAAAGTATCAAATACAGTGAGATAGAGGGGTTCCCCCAAACAACAGTCAAGGGGCATAAAGGCGTACTTGAGAAGTATAAAGTAGAAGACATAATCTCCAAGAGGGGAAAGCCACTTGCTGAGGGGTTTTCAGAGATTTGGCTTATGAAAGGGCGACTGCATCTTTATGAGGGTAATTCTTGGGAGCAGGCTGCTTTGCCAGTTAGATATTTATTGGAGCAGGGTGTGAAAGATATAGTTCTTAGCAATGCTGCTGGGGGACTGGATCCTAGCCTGAGGGTGGGGGATCTGATGCAGATAGTAGGCTATATAGATTTGATGCGTCCCGGGCAGGATAATCTAAAACAAATTCTCAAAACCCCTCTTAAATTTGAGACTGAAATTCTGCAAGGGGTCGCAAAACAAGGTGTTTATGCGGGTTTCCATGGGCCGACTTATGAGACTGATGCTGAAGTCCGCCTACTAAGAGCTATGGGGGCTCATGCTGTAGGAATGTCTACAGTCCCGGAGATAGAGACTGCTGTGCAAGCCGGAGCCAAATTACTCGCGATCAGTGTGGTTACTAATGTTTATGCTGAGGCGATGGAGTTGCAAGGCAGC
>CAZASO010000042.1:0-2584 GCA_964487825.1 uncultured Gammaproteobacteria bacterium | reverse complement strand
GTTCTAAGAGCAGCCAAGTCCGCAAGCAAACGCTTTGAAGAGATAATTTTGGGGGTTTGAAAATCTACAAAAAAGGGAATAATATATTCATATGACCGCTCGAATTTGTTTTGCGCTCATTTTGTTTTTTATAACTTATCCAGTCCATGCAGAGTTAGATCCTTTTGCTACTATGCAGGCACATTTTGCTGCTGTGGATAAACAAATCAGTGAGGCGAGAGAGAGAATGAAGCGAAATCAAGAATTACTCAAAAACTCTGCAGCTCAGACTATTAATGTTAATCCTGAGTTTAATACAACAGAAGATGAAAACGCATATACCGTCACGCTCAGGATGCAGGGTCTAGACCAAAACAGTGTAGATGTTCAGTTGGAGAATGCCATGCTTAAGATTAAAGGTGAACGCAAGGCGACAATAGAATCTGAGAAAATAAAATCTGCTAGTTATAGTGCGTTCACTAAGAGTTTATTCCTACCTCTGGCTGGAGATAGTAGTGGGCTAGATTTGCGCTCTGAGCCAGATACGGTGATTATCACAGTGCCTAAGAAGAAAACATAGGTTTGGCTCCGTTCTTATCATGTCTTTGATTTGCTATACTTCGGACATATGAAGAAATGGATTGTTTTGCTAGTGCTATTTGTTATGAGCTTGCCTGAGGCAGGCGCGGCTACAGCAGGAGAGATAGAAGCTAGTGTAGATGCTGCTTTGGCGAGTTTTTATAAGGCTGTAGATAGTGGTGAAAAATTGGTCTCTAGCGCCAAAGGAGTTCTGGTCTTTCCTAGTGTCTATAAAGCAGGGATATTTTTATTAGGTGCTGAATATGGAGAGGGGGCTCTGAGGATAGATGGTCAGACTGTGGACTATTACAATACCGCCACAGCTTCTTTGGGCTGGCAGTTGGGGGCTCAAAAAAAATCCATAATTATTTTGTTTATGGACAATGCGGTCCTTGGTAGATTGCGCACTAGTCAGAACTGGAAAGCAGGCGTAGACGCTTCTATAGCAGTACTTACGGTAGGAGCAGATGGTTCCATAGATAGTGACAAAATCAATAAACCTATTATTGCTTTTGTTATAGATCAAAAAGGTCTCATGTATAACCTCACTCTGGAGGGAACTAAGTTTACTAAAATTAGGAAATAATTAGCTTGTGATGGATTGCTTTGCGGATCATCAGAAAACTAAGATTATTGCAGTTGTTTGTTTTGTATTATTGTTTGGTGCTTTGGATGCCTTGGCTTTCTCACCTTATATCCAAGGCTCTGAGCTAGATGGCAATTGGAGATTGACTTTTAATGATGAGTTTGATGCTGAATCTTTGGACTCTAGTAAATGGAATAAACAATTACCTAATGGAATGTCTACTATCGGTGAGTCAGAATCAAGGTTTTTAGCAGAGAATGTATCTGTGCAGAATGGATCTTTAAGATTAGTATCCAAGAAAAAAGGATGGAAATCTAGTTCTGCTTATATAGATAGTTTTGGCAAATTCACTCAACGCTATGGATATTTTGAGGTGCGTATGAAAATGCCTCAAGCAAAGGGTTTGCACCCAGCTTTTTGGTTGATGCCAGATAGAGGGCTAGATTTTAGTCCTAGAGTGCATTTGAGGCGCTCGACTTCTGCTGGTTGTCTCTGCGCTAAAGACAAAATCTCTGAGATCTGTTGTGAAAATTCAACGCTTAACGCTGGACAAGGAATGGAGATAGATATAGTTGAGTATTTTAGTCGTCCGAATAAGTTCGTTTATGCAAGTCATTGGGATGCTTATTCCAAGGATATGAAAACCTTTGATGGAGAGTATCGAATGAGCTTGCAAGGCCCCAAGCCACTCAAAAGCAAAGTAGCTTTGAAACGGGTGGATGATTATATGATTTTCGGGCTTTTATGGAAAGCGGGATTATTGGTCTGGTACGCTAATGGGCTAGAAGTCGCTCGCCAAGAGAGTCCTAGGGTTGCAGATGTTCCTATGCACCTAGTCTTAAGCACAGAGATGGGGGGTAATGCTGGCCGTGTAGACGGTGGGGCGCTGCCAGATTATACTTTGGTGGATTATGTGAGGGTTTGGGCTTGGTGATACTAGGGGCTTGTTAGGACATGGCGTTTGGCTCCTAATACTAGGCGACCAAGCCTGAGAAGTGGAGTGTTTTATAGCGCTTTGTAGCCATACCTAGGTCTCCTGCGATCTTTCGCATGCTAAGATACATGTTTGTTCGTTTTGATCCTTGTTTTGGGGACTCAGCGAGCGGGCGCACTATGACGCTAGTGCAGAAAAGCCCAAAACCCTTACGGGGCATTACCTCAGCTGGATAGAGGACTCGGCTACGAACCGAGGCGTCAGGAGTTCGAATCTCTTATGCCCCGCCATTATAAATAAAGGGGTTGTCTGCAAAGACAGCCCCTTTATTTATAGGTCGAGATTGTGGAATCTGAATCTTAACGGCTTGGTTCATGATGCTCGAACCGAGGCACGAGGGGTAAGCGCACTAGGGTTTCGATGCGGACTTGAATACCCCGGAGTCGCGAGCAAAATTGCAAAGCAATTTTGGGAAGCAGAGTTCGAATCTCTTATGCCCCGCCACT
>CAZASO010000041.1:0-15025 GCA_964487825.1 uncultured Gammaproteobacteria bacterium | reverse complement strand
AAGCCCGCACTGCAAGCGCTTCGCACCCGTACTGGGTCGATGCCTAAAGTGTGAGTGCATAGTCATCTAGCCTATAATCGAGATGCCGAGCCAAGTACAAAACCGCACCAAGACAGAGTTTGAAGCTTAGCTTTTGTTCACTGCCTCGTGCCATATATACTAGAGCGGACAAGTTGACTTATGTCGTCAATGAGTAGCCGAGCCCGCAGCATAACACAGTAGATGAGTTGCAAGACAGCGAGCGCTATGCTGCAACTGCTGCAGCCAACATAGATGTCCCTGTCGAACGCAGATCTGCACAGGCTTGGCTAACCCTTTTGGCCATGCTGTTTTCAGCAAGCTTGAGGTAAGCGCGAGGGTCATAGACTTTTTTGTTGCCCACTTCACCTTCGATTTTGAGCACTCCGTCATAGTTCTTGAGCATATGATCTGCGATAGGGCGAGTGAAAGCATACTGGGTGTCAGTATCTACATTCATCTTGATGACACCATAGTTCAGAGTTTCATGTATCTCTTCTTGAGAAGAACCTGAGCCACCGTGGAAAACCAGATCCAGAGAGGCTTTGGGGCCGAAGGCTTTGGAGACTGCTTCCTGACCAGCTTTGAGAATTTTGGGTTCGAGTTTTACATTGCCCGGTTTGTAGACACCATGTACATTGCCAAAAGTAGCAGCTAGCATAAAGCGCCCACCGATTGGGTTTAAGGTCTTGTAGACTTCTACCATGTCTTCTGGACTGGTATAGAGTTTGTCATTTTTGACACCAGAGTTGTCTACGCCGTCTTCTTCACCACCGACTACACCAGTCTCTATTTCAAGAATGATCTCATTAGCAGCACACAACTCTAGTAGTTCTTTGGAGATGCGGAGATTATCACTGAGATTGAGGACTGAGCCATCAAACATATGTGAATTAAAAAGATTAGGGCGACCTTCGCTACGACGGCGCTGGGTTTCAGCAATAAGAGGTCTCAAAAAACTATCAACTTTCTCGGGGTGGCAATGATCTGTATGAATGGCTACGAGTATGTTGTAGCGTTCAGCCAAACTACGAATAGCATCAGCAAGAACTATGGCTCCGAAAGCAGCGTCTTTGTTGGCTGTGCCTGAGGCGAACTCCCCCCCTCCAGTAGAGACTTGGATGATACCATCAGACTTAGCATCAGCAAAGCCTTTGAGGGTAGCGTTGATAGTCTCAGTGGAAGTGATGTTAATGGCAGGATAGGCAAAAGCGGATTTTTTGGCTCTATCAAGCATTTCGCAGTATTGTTTATAAGTAGCAACAGGCATTGTATTTCTCCTTTAGTTGATGCAATTCTCGTCCCAGAGATAAGTCTACAGGTTTAGTAAGTTTATTTGCAAGTCTTAAGGACCCGCTGTAAAACAAATATTGCAGACTCTTTAAGCGCGCCCTTAAACTGCTGCAAATTGCCCTAAAACCCGAGGTTCAGGGGAGGAACTGCTTTGCATGAAGATGACTTCTAGGAGAGGGTGTCTATGCATTTGGTCGTCTACATAGCGGTGTACCTCGGAGCGGACATCCGCTTCTAGTTTGAGAACATCTTCTTTGTGTTTGCTTTCTTGGATAGTTTTGAGAACTATAGTTTCGATATTAGCTAGTAGTTCGTCTTTTTCTTTGTTGCTAGAGAGGGAGAGACCTTTTGAGTAGAGTTTTAGGTCGCTTTGGATTTCTCCGTAAGCGTTTACGGTGGCGACTACACAGATTATGCCTTCACCAGCTATCATGCGTCTCTCTAACATGATGGCACTGTCTAGTTCTCCTACATCAGCATTGTCCACCATGATAATGCCAGCATCTACTCGTCCAGCTATTTGACATTCACCGTTTTGCATCTGGAGTATATCTCCATTGTCCAGTATAAAAACTCGATCTGGGTCAACCCCACATTTGACGCCAGTTTCACCGTGTTTGACTAACATGCGATATTCACCGTGGCAAGGCATAAAATTATGAGGTTGGCAAAGATTCAGAAGGATTTTTTGTTCTTCTTGGCTAGCATGTCCAGAGACATGCACAGATTGACCTGCGCCATAGATGACTTCAGCACCTTGGGCAAAGAGCATATCTATGAGATTATTGACGGATTTTTCGTTACCGGGTATGGGTGAAGCACTCACTAGGACTAGGTCTCCCGGTTGTATTTTCACATATTTGTGTTCATTGCGAGCTATCCTTGAGAGAGCAGCAAACTGTTCTCCTTGACTACCAGTGGTCAGAATGACTAAATCTTCAGGGCGCATTTTTGCGATATCTTCTTGGCGTACTACAAAATTATCAGGGATTTTGATGTAACCTAGATCTTTGGAGATAGAGGCTAGGTTGATCATAGAGCGTCCGAAGATGCAGACTTTTTTGTTGGCTTTGAGTATGAGTTCTAGTATGAGCTTGACTCTGTGTACCTGAGACGCAAAAGTAGTAATGATGACCCTTTGAGAGTTATTGTTGATGATCTCTTTGAGTTTGGGGATAACGGCTTTTTCTGATGGAGTGTAACTAGATTTTTCTGCATTGGTGCTATCACTGAGTAGAAGATCCACACCCTCTTCACCAGCCTTGGCTAAAGGAGCCATGTCGAAATAAAGGTTATCTATGGGACTATGGTCTACTTTGAAGTCACCACTATGAACTATGCGACCAGCAGGAGTGTCTATGATCAGGCTGAAACTATCAGCAATACTGTGATTATTGCGAATATAAGTTACAGAGAAGTAAGAACCGATCTTCACACTGTCTCTTGCTTGGACTTGTTTGGTTTTTTGCCATTCTAGATTAGCTTCTTTTAGTTTGGATTTGATGAGTGCCAAAGCCAGTCCCGGAGCGTAAATGATGGGTACGGAGACTTCTTTGAGTAGTGGCACTATACCACCTATATGATCTTCGTGGCCATGGGTTACTATCATGCCTTTGATTTTTTCTTTGTTCTCTAGTAGATAGTTAAGTTTGGGTAAAACTATATCTACACCGATCATTTCTACACTAGGGAAGGCTAGACCAGCATCTACAAGCATGATCTCATCGCCACATTCAAAAACCCAAGTATTTTTGCCGATCTCATATAGCCCTCCAAGAGAAATGACTTTGACTTTTTTACTGGGATCTCTTGTGATAGTTTTGCTGCGGTCTATGGTCTTGACTGCTGCGCCAACAGTGCTTTTGAGGATTTGTCTCGTTTGTTCGGTTGCTTTATTGTTCATTAGATTTTTAGGCTTGCTTTAAGTTTTGCATTATGGAGCTAAGCTTAGACTTGTCTTCTGGATTGAGTTTGACTAGAGGAGCTCTAAGCTCATCTGAGCAAAGTCCCATCACAGATAGTAAGGATTTGGCGCAAGTAGGATTAGGCGCTGTAAATAAAGCACAAAACAGAGGAAATAGTTTGCGATGCATAGCTTGAGCTTGACTGAGCTGACCTTGCTGAAAAGCTTGGATCATAGATTTGAGTTCTAGTCCTACGAAATGTCCAGCAACAGAGACTGCGCCTTGGGCACCGACACTCATCATAGCCAAAGTCAAACTATCATCCCCCGAATAAATCTGAAAACTACTAGGATCTAGTTCTTGGCGAATACGGCTAACTTGGTCTATATTATTGCTGGCTTCTTTGAGAGCCACTATATTAGAGTGTTGGCGTGCGAGCTGAATGATAGTCTCTGACTGCATATCTATGACGCAGCGACCGGGGATATTGTAGAGGATAATAGGTAAGTTGCTTTTGGAGGCGATTTGGGAATAATGTTCTAATAAGCCTTTTTGTTGGGGTTTGTTGTAGTATGGAGTTACTATAAGTAGACCATCAACACCGAGGGATTCTGCTTTGCGACTGGATTCTATGGCGGTCTGGGTGCAGTTGGAGCCAGCTCCGAAAATAATTTTGGAAGAACTGCCTAGGCTTTTGAGTTTGGATTTAACTACACGAAGTAATTCTAGTTCTTCATCATGACTTAAAGTAGGGCTCTCGCCAGTAGTACCAGCTACAACTATAGAGTCAGAGCCAGTTTGAACTAGATGCTCAGTGAGTTTCTCTGCTGCTGCAAGATCCAGCTCATAAGCTTTGCCAGCCTTGAAAGGGCTAACCATAGCTGTGATTAAAGAACCAAAGAACATAGTAATTAATCTATTATAGCCTGCTCGGGATTTTACAAAGAGCTTCTGCGATTTTGACTGTGTTGAGAGCAGCTCCTATTCTGAGATTGTCAGAGACTAACCAAAAATTAAAACTATTGGGTTGAGACTCGTCTACTCTGAGCCGACCTATGAAGACAGGGTCTAAGCCAGCGACATCTAGAGGCATGGGATAGTGAGGGTCTTGAGTAAGGACTAGAGATGGGGTTTTGCTGAGGGCAGAGCGGAGATCTTCTAGACTGGCTGGCCGTTCTAACTCAACATTAACAGACTCACTATGGCAGATCTCTACTGGTACTCGTACAGCAGTACAAGTGAGTCTGAGATCTGCTTTGCCTAGGATTTTGCGGCTTTCGTGGACGACTTTCATCTCTTCTTTGCTGTAACCGTTATCTAGGAGTTTATCAATCTGAGGTATGACATTGAAGGCTATCTTATGCATCAGGGCTTTATTGCTGAAACTCTCTCCTCTCAAAGCCTGTGCTGTAGTGCTTCTTAGCTCATCCATAGCTTCTTTGCCAGCACCAGAGACGCTTTGATAAGTGGAGACTATGACTCTATTAAGACCCCAGTTCTCTAATAGAGTTTTGAGGACTATAACCAAAGGAGCTGTGGTGCAGTTGGGGTTAGCTATGATACCTTTGTGTTCCAAAAGCGCTTGGGGATTGACTTCTGGGACAACTAATGGCACAGAGTTATCCATGCGGAAATGACTAGAGTTGTCTATGAGGATAGCACCTCTCTCTGTGATGCTAGGGGCTAATCTTTCGCTGACACTACTACCAGCCGAAGCTAGAACTATATCTATGCCATCAAAAGAACTAGGCTCGGCAGTTTCTACAGTGTAAGTATGGCCGTGGCTAGATATCTGGGTTCCAGCAGATCGAGGGCTGGCTAAGAGGCGTATGGACTCAAAAGGGAAATGGCGTTCATGCAGTATGTCTAGTAAGAGGCGGCCAACATTGCCAGTGGCACCTAAGATAGCTATTTTGTATCTGTCTTTGAGTTTCATTAAACCCAATCCTAGCAATTTAGAAAGTTTTTTTGGACTTAGATTTGGACCTAAAAGAATTTCTAAGCAGACGAAGATCTTGTATGGAAATAAGCCTAAAGACATAAAGACAAAGAGCATAAACTGGGAGAACTATCCAGATGGGGAGGAAAGGAGCTAGCACGGCTGGAATCAAGGCTATGACTAGGACTGGGCTTATAGGAATTTCTTTGTGGCTAAAGATTAATAAAAATATGAGACGAAGAGTGTTGGCGATAATGGAAGCGTAGATAGCAGCTTCTATGCCGAGCTTAGGGATTAAGCTTAGGCAAAGCACGATGAATAGTATGGTTGAAAGTACTAAGGAGCCGATACGAGGGATATGCTGCCCTTTGACTGCCAAAACCAAGCTGGGAGCTTTGTCTAAGAATAATAACAAAGAAGGAAAAGCAAATAATTTAACAAGGTGTAGGGATTCTAAATATTGGGAGCCAAATAATTTAAGGACTATAAATTCTGCGCAATAATAAATCAGTAAAAAAGTTAAGGCTCCACTTAGTGCAAAAAATCTGGCGAGATTTTGACTTAAGCTAAGAAATCTATCTCTAGCATTTTCGTAACATTCATAAAGAGTTGGTAAAAAAACCTGATTAATACTTTGGGGTAGGACTTTGCTGAGGCGATTAAGTCTGGAGGCTATGGCATAGAAAGCTAGACTGGCTGGACCCAGAAGATAGTTCAGGATTACTTTGTCTATGCGGTTTTGAGCGTCTTCTAAGCTATCAAATAAACCATAACCAAGAGAGTCTTTGAGTAGAATGGGGATTTGACTAAAGTCAATTCTAGGTTTGAATAATCTAATCGTAGAAATATATGAAATTAAGAACTTAAAAATACTAAAAAAAGCAAAAAGAGCTAATAGTAGTTTCCAGTCACCTAGATATTTAAGAACAATATATACAAGAACTAGTCTTAGGAGTTTGTTAGTACTACCCAGAATAGACATGAGTTTGAACTCACCTAAGGCTCTTCTGACAGTCGCAAAAAGTTTAGCAAAACCATTCATGCTTTCGATGAAGATATAGCAACCTATCGCGAAAAGCAGATCTGGACTGGCTTTGCTAAGAATGGCTACCCAATAAGTTAGAAGAGCTACAGGTATCACAGAGAGGCTTTTAATGAAAAACCCTGTCCCGATGGCGACATTAAGTCCTTCTCGAAACCCATCTTCATGCTGAGATGAGACTTTGAACATGGCATTGCGAAAACCAAGAGAGTATAAACTAGAGAAGAGAGCGACAAAAGCCTCTCCGGCGATGATAATACCGAAATCTCTCGGGCTCATTAAGCGAGCCATGATGACGGTAGTCGCTAAAGCTAGCCCCAAGACTAGGAGATTGGAGCTAAGCATATAAGCTAAAGCTTGGATTAATCTATGTTTGTGAAGACCAGTAGACAACAAGTCTATCTTAACGCAGCTTCTGAAAACTTATAAAACCTAGGAGTCTTTGAAGGAAGATAAGGCAATACTCTAGGCAGATAAATAAATAATGTTTGGCTTTAAGTTTGTGTCTGGATTCACCGCTAAGCCTATAACCAAGCCTTTCTAGGCTAGATCCTAGTAGGTTGTTCACTATGGCTGCTGCATCTGGATCTAACTCCTCTCTCCAGACACCTATTCTTGAAGGATCTATTTCTTGGCTTGCTTTATGTTTCCAATCGGCTTCCCAGTTTGCAAAAATAGACTCAGAGTTGCTGTCAGAAAGTAAAGAGTCTTCGTATTCTACCCCTATGAAATCACAGACTAGCCTAAGGGATTTTTCTGGTTCTAAGAGTAAGTCTTCATAGCGCAAACTGAGTAATCTGTCGCTAGGAAAGTGTCTCTGAGCGGCTTCCCCGAGTTTGATGTAGCGAAGCCAAGATTCTATGTTCTCTATAAGACTAGGAGAGCGCCAAGGCATTTTGAGCATGGAACTTACTGTATCTCTACCATCTCTGAGCATATAAATAAACTTGGCGTCAGGATAGAGTAGAGAGATTTCGTTGATGTGTTTGAGATGTTGAGGGCTTTTTTCACAAAAAATCTTTTTGGATTTTTTGCGCAAAAACTCAGAGACCATGACATCAAAAACTTGTTTTTTGCTGAGGGATTCTTCTGAGCCAGCAGCTGCTAGTAGAGCGGCACTCAGCTCTAGATGACTAAGAGAAGAGGCGTGCATGAAATCTTCAATGCGAGGGTCTGCAAAAAATGAAGCCATGTTCTGAGTCTTGAGGGTTAATTGAGATTGTTTGTTAAAACAAGGCAAAGAACTGACATGATTAAAAAAATGTGTTTCTGTGGCCGCTGCGATTTGACTATGTTTGTTCAAAACAGAAGCAAGTTTAGTAGTACCACTACGAGGACTGGCTACTATAAACAGAAGCGAGGGCTGCATTAGACTAAGTCTACTATGCTCTAGCTTTTTGCTATATTTAGGCTGAGTGAAGCTCCGAGATCCTGTATTTATCATTGGCTGTCCCCGCAGTGGTACGACTTTGTTATTTACTATATTATCCGCGAGTCCAGAACTTTGGTCGTCTTACCGAGAGTCGCATTTTATTTGGCAGTCTTTTCTTCCTGACCCTAGAGACCCGATGTATTCTATGCAGCTCACTGAGACTGATTTTCAGCCCAAACATCGAGAACAAATGGAAGCGCTATATTTAGCTAGAACTTATAACTCGCAGTTAATGGCAAAGATTTTAGATTGGATGTTTTTTAATAGAGCTAGGGCTTTGATGCAAATTCCTTTTGGAATTTTTTCTAAGATATGGTCTACCCTTAAAGCTATTTATCCAGCTTCGTATCGTGTTATAGACAAAACTCCACCTAATTGTTTTAGGATTTCTTTTATCAAACGGGCTTTTCCTGAAGCCAAATTTATTTATTTAACCAGAGATGCTAGGACTAATATTAGTTCTTTGATAGAAGGTTGGCGCGGGGAAGGTAAACGCAGAGCGAATTTCCAGTTTCGCAAATTTTATGATTATAATTCTCGCCTCAATATTAAAGACTATAATGGGGGTGTTTGGTGTTACACTAATCCTCCCGGCTGGGAGAAATTTTTGGATAAAGAAACTAGCATCGAAGAAATAGCAGCTTTTCAGTGGCTTGCTGCACATCAGTTTGCGCAAGCGGACTTAGAGAAGATAGACCCCACCGATTATATGCAAATCTCATATGAGTCTTTGGTTGCTGATACTCCTTCTGTGATATCCAAGCTTGCGGAATTCTTGGATATCCCTTATCAAGGGGCGTTGAGGGCTTTAGCTGAAAGAACACCGATGGTATCTACTCTATCTGGACTAGATCCTAATAAGTGGCTTAAGAACAAGACTCTAATCCAAAACATTATGCCTAGCGTGGCTGAGATGCAGTCCAAACTAGGTTACGAGGCTTGTTTGCAGGGTATCTCTTAACTATGACGCACTTTGTTCCCAGCGATCAAAAAATTAGCACATCGTCTAACAAAGCTCTAAGCATTGTTGTTTGTACTTATAACAGAGCTAGTCAACTTAAAATTCTACTGAGAGATCTTATAGAGCAAAGAACTAATCTTGAGCAGGAAGATGATATCGAGATTATTGTTGTGGACAACAACTCTAGTGATGAGACAGCAGAATTACTCTCCAAGCAGTCTGGGATTGTCTATCTTAGAGAGGAGCAGCAAGGTTCTTCTTTTGCTCGCAACACTGGTGTTAAAGCGGCTTCTGGGCATTTGATAGCTTTTATAGATGATGATATTAGGCTTAACTCTAAATGGCTTGCTGAGGTCTATAAACTAGCTATCACTAAACCGGTTTTGGTAGCTTATGGTGGCAAAGTAACCCCTGATTGGGAAGCAGAGCTTCCCCCATGGCTCAATCTAGAAGCGCCTTTTGAGATTATGCAAGCGATTTTCCCCTCTCATAATTATGGAGATAGAGAGCATCGTTATCCTTTTTATTTTGGTAACAGAAAAATCCTTAACCCTATTTGTGCGAACCTTATGGTGACTAGAGATATTTTTGCAGAACTAGGTTTGTTTAGGACTGATCTTGGTCTCCATGGTAGACAGAGAGGGGCTTGCGAGGATACAGAACTCTGTTGGCGCATTTTAGCTAAAGCTTATCCAGTTAAATATTTCCCTAAAGCCAATGTTTATCACCCAGTAGGTTTGGATCGTCTCAATAAATCTTTTGTTACTAATTGGTACTATGTTCTGGGGCGAACCCTACTCTGGATGCGGCTTCAAGGGCTTAATCATCTAGAAGCGGATCTGAGAACTAATCGTTTCTGTGAAACTATTAAGACTCTGCTTAAACTTCTAGCTTATTCTGCAGCTTGGCTACTTACAATTTTTGATCGAAGACCCCATGTGCATTTTTGGTTTACCTGCAAAATTTATAAATGTCTAGGAGAGTTGAGAGTTTATTAGACATAAATGAGCATCGTGAGGGCGAGCATAACAACGCAGATGGGACTTTGCGGACAGGCTCCTAATCTAGGTAGAAAATTGTTACAACCTTGTTGAGTGAATGAGCGAAATCTACTGCTTTGATGAGGGTATTGCTATCACGATATAAAAAACAAATAAGCTGCTGACATTCAGAGACGATTTCTTGGTTGCAAAGCCTGCTAGCATCGGCTAGTAGCATGTTCTCACGGTCTTTATGTTCTAGAATGTGTTGAACACCGATAAGTTGATCTTGGATTTCTTTGGGTTGCTGGGCTATGGTCTGAGGTAAGACGACTTTGAGTTTCTCGGGATTGCCTTTGAGAGCACCTTTGATGGTGGCGTAGTTGGTTCCACAGCTGCCACCGCTAGTTACTATAGTGTTACCAGCGACACTAAGTCCATAGGCTATCATCTCTATGATCTTCATGTGACTCATGGAGATATCACGGCTACCTATGATGGCGACTTGCTTGGAGCCTTCGTTCTGGATATTTTTGAATTCTTCGTTGAGGTCTAGGGTTGAGGTTGGGATATCAACACTATCATTAAATATAGGAGTGGCTAGACTTCCGCCAAAAGCACCCTCATAGTAAGCACCGTAGTTCATCGTATAAAATATTAAAGTGGATCTAAACACTCAGCTGCCAAAAAGCAACCCTAGTATTCTAGCAGGTCTCAACTCTGCTCAGTTAGAGGCTGTGACTTTTTTTGCTGCTCCCCTCTTGGTTTTAGCAGGGGCTGGTAGTGGTAAGACCAAGGTTCTAACCCATAGAATTGCTCACATTATAGATCAGGGAGAGTCCCCTTATTCTATTTTAGCCGTAACCTTCACTAATAGAGCTGCTCAAGAAATGAAAGAAAGAATAGCACATTTGGTTGGCGGAGATCAGCTGAAGAATGCTTGGATAGGGACTTTCCACTCTGTTTGTGCAAGGTTACTTCGTTCTGAGATAGATAAGCTCAAGGTCAGTGCTCCAGATGGCAAGCTTAGAACTTGGACTCGAAATTTTGTGATTTTTGATGAGACCGATACTGTTAATGTCGTCAAAGAAGCTATTAAGATTTTGGATTTAGATCCCAAGCTCTATAATCCCAAAACCATTCGTTATCGTATTAGCTCAGCTAAGAATGAAGGGCGCTCCTCGATTAGGTTTGCGGAGGGGGCTCTTAATTATAGGGAAGAAAAACTATCAGAGATTTTTGCTAAATACGAAGAGTTAATGGCCCGTAATAATGCTCTAGATTTTGATGATTTATTACTTTATTCAGTACAGCTTTTGCGTGATAATCCAGATCTTTGTGCTTATTATTCTGGAATTTTCAAACATATTCTAGTAGACGAATATCAAGACACTAATAGGACACAATATGAACTGATTAGTTTGCTAGCTAAATCTGCTCCTCAGCAGTCCCTGACTGGTTTCCGTTCTATTACTGTGGTTGGAGATGTAGACCAAAGTATATATTCTTGGCGTGGAGCAGATTTCAGGATCATTATAGATTTTCAGAAAGATTTTCCCGGAGCCAAGATTATCAAGCTAGAGCAAAACTATAGATCTAGCGCTAATATCCTCGCTGTAGCAGATAAAATTATCGCCAACAACAAAGAGCGAATCCCTAAAACCCTTATTGCGACTAAATCTTCGGGAGATAAAATTACAGTCTTCGAGGCTCAAGATGAGTTAGAGGAAGCTCAGTATATAGTTTCAGAGATACAAAGAAGAGTCGCTGCTGGAGCTAGGCTTTCGGATTTTGCAATTTTGTATCGTACTAATGTCCAGTCTCGTGTCCTAGAAGAAGCTTTGCTTCGTAAGAATATGCCTTATGTGATAGTCGGTGGTTTTAAGTTCTATGAGCGTAAGGAAGTCAAAGACATCATCTCCTATCTCAAGGTCCTGCATAATCCTAGTGATGGACAAAGCCTCAAACGCATTATCAATGAGCCTCGTAGGGGTATAGGTGCAACTAGCGTAGCCAAGATAGAAGAATATGCTGCTCAATACGGATACTCTCTCTATCGCACTATGCTTGAAATAGATGATGTCTATGATTTGGGAGACTCTCTGGTCCGCAAGATCAAAGAGTTTACTCAGCTTATAGAGTCTCTAAGACTTGCAGCGAGAGATATGGGTCTGGGTGATCTCATGGATAATATAGTTCATCAGACTGGCTATATGGATATGCTGAGAGCATCTTCAGATGCAGAGTCCGAATCTAGAGTCGAGAACATCTATGAGCTAATCGGCGTGGGGACTGAGTTTCAGCTTAATGCAGAAGACGCTTCGCTAGCGAGCTTCCTTGCTGAGATTAGCCTTCTGGGGGACAACGACAAAACCCCCAAAAATCAAAGAATGAACATTACCCTCATGACTTTGCATGCAGCCAAGGGTTTAGAGTTTCCTGTGGTTTTTTTGGCTGGCATGGAAGAAGGTATTTTCCCTCACCAAAGAAGTCTAGATGATAAAGACTCACATCAATTAGAAGAAGAGAGAAGGCTAATGTATGTTGGAGCTACCAGAGCCAAAGAAAAACTTTTTCTTACTCATGCTCGGCGGAGGCGTATTTTCGGACAGTCTGATTATAGTAGACCGAGCCGTTTTCTAGAAGAAGCTCCCAGAGAGCTTTTGATGGGTTATTACGGTCAGTCCCAAAGTAATGAAAGACAGTCAGGACGAGAGCAGTTATATGATGATATGGAGCCTAGAACTCGCTTTCAGGCTAAAACCCCTAGTGCCTCAGCTTCTCTAAGTTCCCCTAGGTCTAGGTTGGATACTAGGTCTCAGCCAGTCGTAGCTACTGTTCTTTTTCAGGCTGGTGATCTTGTGAGGCATCCCAAGTTCGGAGAAGGTACTATTAGCCAAGTGTTAGGTTCAGGTGATAAAGCCCTCTACAACATAGTTTTCCCTGATCCTGTCGGCAAAAAACTTATAGACGCTAAGTTTGCTAAGCTTCTTAAAATAGCTTAGCTTTCTCCTTATTGTTTGCTAGAATGATGCTCGTTAATGAATATAGAAAGAGCTAAACAAGAGCTTTTGAGCGGTCTTAGTATTTTGGGAGCTAGTCAGAGTGACTATCCCAATGACCCGGATAAAGCCAAGCTGGAAACCATAATCAATCAATGGACAGATTCAGATTATTTGGTAGTTCTAGATTGTTTGGAATTTACTTGTCTCTGCCCCAAGACTTCTCAGCCAGATTTTGCTAAATTGCGCATCTCTTATATCCCTGACTCCAAACTTATAGAATCCAAAGCTCTGAAGTTGTATCTTGCTGCCTATCGTAATCAAGGGATTTTTCATGAGTATGTCATCAACAAGATCGCCAGAGATTTGCAGGGAGCCCTAGCTGCCAAATATCTTAGGGTCATAGGATATTTTAGTCCTAGAGGTGGTATTAGTATTAAGCCCTGTGTTGAGCTTGGTGATAGGGTTTTGGGGAGATCTTTGGATGAAACTAGCAACTGATAAAGCCCTAGTTATTTTTTCTGGAGGTATGGATAGTACCATCTGTCTATTTTGGGCTATCAAAACTTTTGGCCGTGATAATGTTTCTACTCTAACTTTTGATTATGCTCAGAGGCATAGGACTGAGGTCCAATCTGCACGCCAGATAGCAGAGATGGCTCAAGTATCTTGGAGGCTGATAGAGATACCTCATCTCTTGGCTTCTTCTGGTCCGTTGTTGTCTTCTGCTGAATTAGAGCAACATGCAGATCTAAGCCAGTTCCCATCTGGCTTGCAGCCGACTTTTATTCCAGCCCGCAATATTTTGTTTTTTAGTTTGGCAGCTTCTCTGGCTTATGAGCTAGGAGCCATGCATCTGGTCTCTGGTCTTTGTCAGGCAGATTATGGGGGCTATTATGATTGCCGCCAAGACTTTTTGAGATCTATGCAAGAAACCCTTAATCAAGGGCTTCTAGGCCATTCTGGCAAAGCCACTCAAACAGAACGAATTCAGATCCATGCTCCTTTGATGCATCTAACCAAACGCGAAGAAATTCTGTTCGCTCGTTCAGGTTTTACTCTAGTCTCTAGAGAGGCTCTTGATGAGATGAACCCAGCAGACAAAGAGTTGTCTCAGTCTTGTTTTGAGGCTTTGGCTTACTCTCATAGTTGCTACGCTGGTATTAGTCCTCCTTGCGGTCTCTGTCATGCTTGTCATCTGAGGGCTAGAGCTTTTGATACAGCAGATATCTCGGACCCTCTATTGGAGAGGCTTCTAGCCAATGCTTAATATTCACGAAATTTTCGAAAGTGTTCAAGGAGAAGCTAGTCATATGGGTAGACCTTGTTTTTTTGTGAGACTTCAGGGTTGTAGTCTTGCTTGCTATTTTTGTGACGAGAAAAAAACATGGAAAGCTGCTCAGGGAGAGGATTTGGAGCCAAGAGTGATCCTAGAGAGGCTTAGAGAGCTGAACCCCCATCTACCTTATGTCACTATTACAGGAGGGGAGCCCTGCGAGCAAAACCTCAGGGCTTTATTAGATCTCCTGAGCCGTAACGGCTTCACTACAGCAATAGAGACTTCTGGTAGAGGAGCCTATGCTAGTGTTCTTTTGGACTATCCAGATCTTTGGCTGACTCTCAGCCCCAAAGACCCTTACTCTCGAACTGAGTCAGATCCGCTTCCAGACTGGATTTGGGCTAGGGCTTCTGAGGTCAAATTCCTTGTCTCTGGTCTTGAAGGCTCTAAATATTTAGAACAAAAGATCTTAGCGAAAACTCCCCCTCAGACTCCTATTTTCTTGCAGCCAGATTTTTTTGACTTCGAGTCTTCTAGGGATATGGCTCTGGCTCTTTGCCGCAAATATCCCCAGCGCCTCAAATTAGGCTTGCAAGCTCATAAATACTGGGCTTTAGCTTGAAAAACGCAGTTTTGAGGCGACATCCTTAGGGATAGAGAATTTGTTTTGCAGCGGGTCCTTATCAAAAAGCCCTAGAACTAGGATTTATATATCTATGAATTTGGCTAAAAATCTAGAGAGGATTTTGTGGGTGTAGGTCCTATTACTGCTGCTTCTGTACCTACTGGTGTGCCTTCTGGTGCTTCTGCTGCTGGTGTTGGTTCTGCGCCTGCCGCTGCTGTGGCTGCTGCTGGTGTGCCTGCTGCTGGTCCTAGTTCTGCCGCTGGTTCTGGTGGTTCTGCTGTGCCTGTTGCTGGTTCTGCGCCTGCTGCAGATACAGAAGAGGCTGTAGAGCAAGCTCAACATAGGCATACTAATGTCGTGAGAGGTTTCGGGGCTATTTTAGAGAGAGTACTCTCTGAATTGAAAAATAATAATAATAATGGTGGTGACCGTAGAATAGAAGAACTCTTAGCAGCAGGCTTGCAAAGCGCTATTCTGGCACTAAACGAAAGACCCAAGACTAGTCCCTCAGCGAACTTTAGAGCTAGGCAAAATCAAGAAGCAACTTTTA
>CAZASO010000040.1:3180-15587 GCA_964487825.1 uncultured Gammaproteobacteria bacterium | reverse complement strand
CTTAAGGATGGCTTAAGACTATCTCTACAGGACAATGGTCTGAACCCTCTATGTGGTCATGCTGTTCGGCAAGAGAGAGATAGGGCAAAAGCCCCTCTGTTATATAGAAATAGTCTATCCTCCAACCAACATTACGGAGTCTAGCCATAGTTCTAAAACTCCACCAAGTATATTTATCAGCCACATCTGGATGGAGATGTCTATAAGCATCTCTAAAACCCAATGCTTCTAAGCTATCTAAGCGTACTCTCTCTATGGGCATAAAACCTGAAGTCTCTATGTTCTCTGCGGGTCTTGCTAGATCTATCTCGTGATGAGCAGTATTGAAGTCCCCAGTAATGATAATGTTGGGCTGACTAGAAAGCTGCTTGGAGACTAGCTCCAAAAAATCATCATAAAAATTAAGTTTAAATTGAAGCCTCTCTTCACTAGCTCCTCCATTGGGGAAATAAATATTATAGAGAAGAAAATTAATCTGCCCCAGCTGATGAAGACTGCGTATAACCCTGCCTTCTATGTCGTAAGTCGCATCAAAACTGGGATTGCCAGTACCTGCGCTTAACTCTAATGGTCGGGCTGCAGGACTAAACCAATTGGAGACCCCGCTATAACCGGGTCTTTGAGCGCTATTGTAGGATATCACTGGATATCTAGGGTCCACTATTAGAGAGCTTTCTAGTTGTTCTTGTTTGGCTTTGGTTTCTTGCAAACACAGTATATCTGGCTGAGCCTCCTCTAACCAAGAATGAAAACCTTTTTTGGAGACGGCTCGAATACCGTTCACATTCCAGCTAATTAGTTTGAGAGTAGATGTCATGGCTTACCTGCGATTTAGTGCTGCAAGGACGGCATCTCCAATCTCTGCAGTAGTAGCTGTCCCTCCTAGATCTGGAGTCGTACAAGAAGCCATCAAAACCTCTTGCACAGAGGCTTCCAGTTTCTCGGCTTCTGCTTCTCGGTGAAAACTATATCTAAGCATCATAGCTGCTGAAAGTATCATGGCCATAGGATTAGCAAGTCCCCGACCTGCGATATCAGGAGCCGAACCATGTATGGGCTCATAAAGTGCTGGCTTGGAACCATCTCCTAGAGAGGCACTGGGCAAAAGTCCAATGCTACCCGTGAGCATACTTGCTTCATCGGAGAGTATATCTCCGAAAAGATTTTCGGTAACTATAACATCAAACTGTCTCGGGTTTTTGATGAGCTGCATAGCAGCATTGTCTACATACATATGACTCAACTCAACATCAGGATAGGACGCTGAGACTTCAGTAACTACATCACGCCATAATTGAGAAACATTAAGGACATTGGCTTTGTCGACAGAACAAAGTCTACGACTGCGTTTGCGAGCTATCCCAAAAGCCACATGAGCTACTCTCTCTATCTCTGGTTTAGTGTAGATCATAGTACCTATACCAGTATAAGAGTCGTTAGAGCTAGGCTTGCCAAAATACAAACCACCAGTAAGTTCTCTCACCACCATAATATCCACACCACTAACTATCTCTGTCTTAAGACTAGAGAGATGAGCCAAGACTGGATATACTTTGGCTGGTCTAAGATTAGCGAAAGTCCCAAGTTCTTGGCGCAAGGCAAGAAGACCGGTCTCTGGTCTTTGATGACGAGCTAAATTATCCCAAGCAGGTCCACCTATAGCAGCCATCAAAACCGCATCAACAGTGGATAAGGCAAGCCTAGTGGCTTCTGGGAAGGGGCTGCCAGTCTTATCAATAGCAACACCGCCTAAATCTAATTCTTGGTATTCTAAATCTGGAACTAAAGCTCGAAGAACTTTAATAGTTTCTCGACTGATCTCTGGACCTATACCATCACCGGGGATGAGAGCGATTTTCATAACCCTGCTGATTCTAGCAAAAAAAGAGCCAGACCTAGGTCTGGCTACTGTGTATTGCTTGTCCCCTTGCAATAAATCAAAAAGATATGATTGATTTTCTGAGTGCTTGAACCACAGCTTGGGTGCGGTTTTTAACACCTAGTTTAAGCAGAATATTACGAACATGATTTTCTACAGTCTTAGTACTTAATTTTAGAGCTGTACCTATTTCTGGATTTTTGAATCCTTCTTTGATGTACTCAAGCACATGAATTTCTCTGCGAGACAATAAAGGTGCATGAGGTCCTCCTCTTTCGCTAGCAGCCAGAGTTCTAGGTGCATCTCTAAGAGAGGGCTCGCTTAGGCTTTCTAACCTAGTTTCAGCCAAAGCTGCACTTCTATTATCATCATCCATTACTAAGTTTCCCCTTTATCCGAGAGAGTAGGTCCTGAGGTTGCAGCTCTAGAGAGAGATCGAGAGGAATAAATGAATTCCTGCTTGACTCTGGAATCTTAACGAAATCCTTAAGAGTGCACACAAGGTTCATACCCAGCGATTTCAATTGATTAACTTCAGCTAAAGAAAAATAATGATGATCGGGGAAGGACTTAAGACAAAGTCTAGGTTCTTTGTATGGCTCTCCAGCACTGCTTTGCTGGGCGACTAGATCAGGTAGTTGAGTTTTGAATTGTTTGAATAAAGTTTCTGGGTCAGCTATAGCAGTGATCAAACAAATATCCTTATTCGGGTCTAAAGGAGAGCGAAGGCTCAATCGATAACGAAGATAAGCCTGTGGCTCAGATCTTAAGTTATTTTGCTGAATCCAGTCCTCATCAACTTTGGTGTAGATAAGGATATCTGCTCCCCCTAGAGCAGAAGGAAACTCTCTCATAAAGCCAGTCTCGTGTATATTGACCAAAACTATCTCTAGGTCTTTGTGCAGAGCTAGATGTTGCATGGCATCATCAAGAATAAAAACATCTATGTCTTTGATGGTTAAAGCCTGAATCCCAGCCCTGAAGCGGTTTCCGCCGATTATAATATTATTATAATCAGGGTTTTTGGATTGTTGTAATTGCTGAAGAATAAGATAGGGTTCATCACCTATCTCTCTAACATCATGCTCAGCTAATTCACTCGGACTAATGATCACTATGCGCCCACTAGAACTAGCCCTAGAACCATAAGCTCGACTTAAGATGCCAACACGCAAACCCTGACTACTAAGATAGTCAGCCAACATAATCGTAAAAGGTGTTTTGCCACTACCGCCAAAAGAAATATTACCTATGGAAATAACTGGTCTAGGAAGTCTATGAGCTTTGAGTAAACCTATCTTATATAAAGCTTTGTGCGCAAGATGTCCAAGCTGATAAGGCAAAGAAATAATCAAACGACCATAACATAAAATAGCTGATATTAAATCTTGCATCAACTAATAAGTCCTTTCAGTTTGCTTAAAGTTGTAGCTAAAACTTCTCTGTGTTTTTTCATAGCATTCAAAGCTCTAGCCCCCATAAGAACTCTGCGGTCCTCATCTTGAATAAGAGAAGTAACTGCAAGCCGAAGTTCTTCTACGCTTTCTATAACCTCTAGAGCCCCTTCCGCTTCCATCATCTCCACTGTCTCTATATTCTTAAAATAATGAGCCCCAATCAAGACAGGAAGCCCATAGCTAGCGGGTTCCAAGACATTATGACCGCCAACCTTGGGATTAATAGTACCACCAACGAAAACCAGATCTGCGATAGACATCAAGGTAGACAAATCTCCTATACTATCTATCAATAAAACTTGATTGAGAGATATCTCTTGAACCTTAGTACCTGAGCTGAAATGTAGCACTTGAAGCTGAGCTGCTGACAAGATGAGTTGCTCTACCACTGCAAATCTATCTGGATGACGAGGTGCCAAGACCAAACGCAAATGTGGAAATCTGATTTTGAGTTCTTGAAAAATATTAATAAGAACCACTTCTTCTTCTTCGTGAGTGCTAGCAGCTAGAAGAATAAAAATATCCTTAGGGTAACCCAGCTTAAGACGCAAAGCTTGAGCCTCAGACCTAGTCAAGAGAGGTGATGCTGCGAATTTGATGTTAGCCAAACTACTAATACACTGACCAGAAACACCCAAGTCTAAAAACTTCTGAGTATCAGATGGGGACTGACTTAGAACCAAATCAAAACTAGCAAATATGGGTCTAAAAAATCTATCAAAGAATTTATATAGTCTATAAGAAGAGTCGTTAAGCCTAGCGTTAATTAGAGCTACTTTAATACCTAAACGCCGAGCTTCTAAAATCAGACTAGGCCAGATCTCAGTCTCCACAAGGACTAGAGCCTTTGGTCTAAATAAACGAAGGGTCTTCTGTACAATCCAAGGATGATCCCAAGGCAAATAAATTAACTCTATAAGTCCAGCCTCTATCTCTGCTCTAAGCTTAGTAGCAGCTAAATTCTGGGCTGTGCTGGTACTAGTACTAAGCACTAGTACTCTAGATCCTAGGCTTTCATCAAGAATAGTCCTAAGCAAAGGATAGAGAGCATTGAACTCTCCAACAGAAACAGCATGAAACCATAAAGAATTCTTAGAAATGGTCTTTTGGTAGAACCCCAGTTTTTGCTTCAAACCAGCTCTCCATTTGGGAACGAAGGTATAAGACAAAAGTACTAAAATTGGTAGCATTAAAGACCAAACAAAAGCATAAAATAAATATAGAACGGGATTCATGCGGGAAGCTCTAGCCGCTGAAAAACAGGCTCTGGCTCTAAAACTAGCTGATAGAGCGGCTCTGCGTTCCAGTTAGAAAAAGCAAACACACTAGACAAAAGCTCCAAGCGATCTCTAGTATCACTAACTTCTAGAAGTCCTAGTTGTTCAAAAATACGGCGAGACAAATGAGGACAGAGAGGTGCTAGAAGCAAAGCCGCTCTACGACAGGCGTCCACAGATAAAGCCAAACTCAGCGCAGCAAGTTTATCAGAAGGATTGTCTTTGAGTTTTTTCCAAGGGGCTATATTGCTTAAAAGGAGATTAACTTCACTAAGAGTCGCAAATAAGCGCTCCAAAGCTTGATGCAAATCTAAATCATCTACAGCTGTCCTAAAAGGCTGATCCAGACTACGAAGCTTCTCTTCCAAAGCTTTGAATTCCTGCAAAGAAGCTGAGTCTATTCCACTGAGGTCTATAGCTGGAACCCTATTGGCAAGATACTTTCGCAATAGACTCAAAGACCTACTCAATAAATTACCTAGATTGTTAGCTAAATCTGTATTAAGTCTCTGAATAAAACTCTCCAAACTAAAATCTCCATCTCGACCAAAAACTATCTCTCTAAGAAAATAAAACCTAAGAGCATCGGAACCATATTGCTGAGTCAAAGCTACTGGATCTATAACATTACCCAAAGTCTTGCCCATTTTCATGCCATCTTTGGTCAGGAAGCCATGACCAAAAACCCTAGTTGGCAAAGGATAGCCAGCAGACTTAAGCATGGCAGGCCAATAAACAGCATGGAACCTAAGTATGTCTTTGCCTATGATATGCCAGATCTTAGACTCTGAAGACCAGTATTCATGAGCTTTTGAACCTAATCCAGAAATATAACCCAAGAGAGCATCAAACCAGACATAAATCTTCTGCTGAGTATCCAAAGGAAGATCTATGCCCCAAGAAATATTACAGCGAGATATAGGAAAATCCCTAAGCCCTTCATTCACCCAGCCGAGAACTTCATTACGGCGACTCTCTGGAGCTATAAACTCTGGGTGACTCTGAATATGCTCTTTCAAAAAATCTTGATACTTCGACAATCTAAAAAAATAATTTTGTTGAGAGTATCTCTCTAGTTTTTGTTTATGAACAGGACAAAGCCAGTCTCCGTCTGCTTCTTCGAGGTCTTTTTCTTGCTTGAAGTCTTCACAAGCTACACAATAAAGTCCCTGATAATCGGCTTTATAAATATCTCCTGCGGCTTCGACTTTGGCAAAAAACTCTGCAACAAACTGATAATGGTCTGGGTCACTAGTCCGCCTGAAATATTGGTAACGAATATCTAGAAGCTCCCAAAGTTTAGCAAACTCCGCAGCTATATAGTCACAATGCTCTTTGGGACTGCGGTCTAAAGCCGCAGCGGCTTTCTCTATTTTTTGACCATGCTCATCAGTCCCAGTTAAAAAAACTACCTTCTCCCCTCTTTGCAACATATGCCCTGCAATAAAATCAGCAGCCATAGTTGGATAGGCACTACCTATATGTGGTAAATCATTAACATAAAAAAGAGGGGTGCTTATATAAAATGTCATCTCAGTCTATAAGAGAAGACCCTGACTTATAGTTCTCTGTAAATTTCTCAAGAATAATAGTTCTTTCGGACTCAGTTCTGGCCCTCTGAAAGCCCCATCGTAAAGCCGTTTCAATTTTGATATTTTTGGTGGTAATAAATTTTTTAACGATGGCATCCATCTCGGCTTCAGGAGCATAGGCTACTGCATCTATATCCGAACCTAGTTTCATTCCTCTGCAAGTCATAAGAGTCATTGTAACCTTAGATTGCTTTGTGGCCTAGAAAAAAAAGAGCAACCCGAAGGTCGCTCTTAAGATCATCATTAACAACTATATACTATTTTTACTATTTGAGGGTTACAGTCGCGCCAGCTTCTTCTAGTTTGGCTTTGATGGCTTCTGCCTCTTCTTTGGCAACGCCTTCTTTGACGGCTTTGGGGGCTCCCTCTACCAAGTCTTTGGCTTCTTTGAGACCTAGACCAGTAATTTCACGGACGACTTTGATGACGCCGATTTTTTGGGATCCACCACTAGTAAGCTCTACAGTGAAAGATGTTTTTTCTTCGACTACAGCAGCAGCCCCAGCAGCAACAGCCACTCCAGCAGCAGCAGTAATGCCAAATTTAGTCTCCATCAGGTCTTTGAGTTCTGCGGCCTCAAGTACGCTGAGATTACTGATCGCTTCTAATATTTCTTGTGTTTTACTCATAGTTTGTTTTCTCCTTATTTCTCATCGTTTTGAGCCGTAGCATCAGTCTCCACAACATCTGCTTTGGCTTCGGGCTGGGCTGAAGCCTCGCCTTTTGAAGCACTGTCAGCGTCGCTATTATCAGCGAGCATAAAATCTTTGAGGGTTTTGCCTTCACCCTTCTCTGAAAGTTCTTTAAGTATGTAGGCAATCATGCTAGCTGGCTGTACCAACATACCAGCAATTTGAGCCAAGAGGACTTCTTTGCTGGGCAGACTAGCTAATCTAATTAAAGCATCGGTCTCAAGGAGATCCCCTTCTAGAATGCCTTTGACAAGTTCTATCTTGTCGTTGCTTTCTTTGGAGAAAGTACGCAACTGAGAAATAGGAGTTATGGCATCTTGGTAACAAAATAATAGAGCAGTAGGGCCACTAAGGTCTGAAGCCATAGGCTCAAAAGCAGTCGTAGAAGCAGCTTTGTCGATAAGAGTGTTCTTGGCGATCTTATACTCGGCTTGAAGACCTCTCAAAATTTTGCGGAGAGAAGAAATCTCAGATACGGTAAGACCATGCTGCCTAGTTGCATAAACAGCTTTAGCCTCAGAGAATTTGATCTTGAGTTCTTGAATAGTTTCGTCTTTTTGTGCTCTGGTTACCATAATTGTGGTCTCTTGCCCTGTAGGGGCACAGAAGGAGAATTTTAGCACTCTTGGCTAAGTCTCAAGTTCTTCCCTAAGGTCTAAAGCCTTGATTTTTAATTAGATATTAATATTTCTGAGTTTTGGGGGCTCGGGGCTTAAAATCAAATCATGCAAGCCGCAGAAATTAATAATCCATTTCGCCAATTAGGCCCCGAAACAAATCCTCAAAACCCGCTGCTTGACCTGAATCGCCAATTAGACCCCGAAGCTAATCTCAAAACAAATCCACCAAACCCGCTGCTTGACCTGAATCGTCAATTAGACCCTGCAACAAATCCTCAAAACCCTCTGCTTGACCTGAATTTAGACCCAACAACAAATCCTCAGAACCAGCTATATAGGGGCTCAGACCTTAATAAAAATCGCAAAGTAGGCCAAGATCTAGCCGCTAAGGGAGAGCCTAGTTTCAGAGTTTTGGAAGCATCTGAGATCCCAGAAACTGCCAAAGGAGCCGCAGCTCTAATACAGAAATACGCAAAAAGCCCTGATTCGACTATTTGCTGGGACGAAAGCTCTAAGACTCTGGTACTCTGCATAAGCGGCAAAGCAGCCTATAAAAGCCTCTTCAGGTGGCCTTGGTTCCTCGGCTCAAAACTATACAAAGAACAATATCGTAATTCTGATACAGTCTCAGAATCTCTACATAGCCTTATCAAAAATTTGCGCAAGGATAATTATCACGCTCAATTACTTTTTGATTTATCATCAGAAGAACCTCCTTCAAAACCAAATTTCATCAGCATTACAGATTCTTTTTATTATGCAGCAGCTTCAAGCCCAGAATTAGCTAATAAATATAAGCATTACTACACCATAGACAAAACTCTTTCTAGGAAGAAGGGTTCTAATCTCTCAGACAATTGCTCAAAAGCAGTCGCTGCCTTACTTAGCGGACTCAATCATAAAAAAGCCTCGAATGCTGCTGTTATAATCCCTTGGGAGATTGGCTCAGTAACTGGGTTTGAGACTCAAGTCCTAAAAAATTACAGAATCCCCCTCCAAAATCAAAAAGGGAATTGGAGCTTTGTTGATGGTGCTATCACCATAGTAGGAGATGGCGGGACAGTAGATCCCGCGCTTGCTGAGTTACATCTACGCACACTCACTCATGCTGGCCCAAAAGCACTGGCTACCGGGGTTTCAGATAAAGCATTAATCCAAGAAGCAACAGAACATAATCGCCAGCAGATCCAAAACATCAATCTAAACAATGGACCGTCAGCGAAAAAGAATCAAACTGAGCCTGCGTTATAGGTTTGCGCCTCAAGAGAGAATGACTGCCCGAGGTAATATTTACGAACCAGTTCATCTTCTGCAATCTCTCTAGAACTACCTTGTTTGATGACACGGCCATCTTGGACTATGTAAGCTCTATCTACTATAGACAAAGTCGCTCTGGGATTATGGTCTGTGATGAGAACCCCTATCCCTCTGCTATGAGCCAAATCACGAATAATACCTTGTATGTCTTCGATGGCAATAGGATCTATGCCAGTAAAAGGTTCATCTAAAAGCACGAAAGAGGGCTGAGCTGCTAAAACTCTAGTGATCTCTAGTCTGCGACGCTCTCCGCCTGAAAGCGAGATGGCAAGGCTGTCTTGGAGATGCAAAATACCGAACTCTCTGAGAAGTTCAGTAGCTCTGTCTCCTTTGTCGTCTTTTAATTTGTGTTCTTCAAAAACCAGCTCTAAATTCTCGCGGGCTGTAAGTTGACGAAAAGCGCTTGGCTCTTGGGTTAGATAGCCTATACCGAGTCTAGCTCTCTCATGAATACGCAAATGTGTAATTTCAAGGGCTTGGGAGCCTTGCTCTTGATGATTTGGCACAAAATCTTCAGCTTTATCAGAAATCCAGACTGAACCAGAATCAGCAGGAATTAAGCCAACAATAATATCAAAACTGGTAGTCTTACCAGCACCATTGGGACCCAAAAGAGCTACTGCCTCACCAGCGCTGAGAGAAAAACTAATCCCATCTAGAACTCTTCGAGATGAATAGGATTTGACTAAATCTTTAGCTATTAGAGTCTTTATCTCTGCCACCTTTGAAGCCCGGTTTACGGTCATTCTTCTCGTCTTTTTTGGAAGGATGTGGTGCACCTGATAGTTTAAGTTGAGCGTTAAAAACTGCTCTGCGTTTACATTCTGCTTTTTTGCGTTTTTTGCGCTGGCGTTTACTTTCGTAGTGTTTGCGTTTTTTGACTTCAAGAATAATGCCAGCTTTCATGACTTCTTTTTTGAAGCGTCTGAGGGCGGCCTCTATAGATTCGCCGTCTCCTACTCTGACTTCAGCTAGATTGTTGTTGGGGTTGTTCTTCACGCGGGTTATGGTTGTAGTCATGTCTTAGCTACTTATAGCAGCCGGAGCAAAATCCTATCACTATATACCCTTTTTATGCAAGCCCCTCTGCTAGTCATATATAATTGACTGGCATGTTGAAAAAAGTCCTAATCGCTAATCGCGGTGAAATAGCCCTGAGAGTTATAAGAGCCTGTAAAGAGCTGGGAATCAAGACTGTAGCCGTCTACTCTGAAGCAGATGAAGACAGTATGCATGTGACTATGGCTGATGAAGCTTATTGCATTGGACCTGCACCCTCACCCAAAAGCTATCTTAATATTCCATCAGTTATTAGCGCTGCTCTAGTCTCTGGCGCCGATGCCATACATCCCGGCTATGGATTTTTGGCTGAAAATGCCCATTTCGCCGATGTTTGCAAAGAACATGGTCTCAAGTTCATCGGACCTAGCTCAGAAGCGATACGCTCCATGGGAGACAAAGCAACAGCAAGAGAAACTGTAACCAAAGCTGGCGTACCCTGTGTACCCGGCTCTGATGGTCTAGTAGACTCCTTGGATATCGCAATCAAACTAGTAGAAACCAGTATCGGCTATCCTGTCATCATCAAAGCCACTGCTGGAGGGGGCGGGCGAGGTATGCGAGTCTGCAACAACAGAGCAGAACTAGAAAAAAACTTCAGTGCAGCCCAACAAGAAGCCAAAAATGCTTTTGGAAATGCTGGTGTTTATATAGAAAAATTTATCACCAAAATGAAACATATAGAACTACAAGTCCTCTCTGATGCTTTCGGAAACTGCATTCATCTAGGTGAGAGGGATTGCTCTGTGCAACGCCGCCACCAAAAACTTATCGAAGAAGCCCCCTCTCCTGTCATAGGCGAAGAATTACGGGCTCGCATGGGTGCTGATGCCGTCAAAGCCGCTCAGGCAGTGCGCTACGAAGGTGCTGGCACTATAGAGTTCATCTTTCTACCTGACACTGAAGAATATTATTTCATAGAGATGAATACTCGTATCCAAGTCGAGCATTGTGTTAC
This sequence comes from uncultured Gammaproteobacteria bacterium, assembly GCA_964487825.1. Lineage (GTDB taxonomy): Bacteria > Cyanobacteriota > Vampirovibrionia > LMEP-6097 > LMEP-6097 > CAZASO01. Next base: position 4,736 of record CAZASO010000040.1, on the reverse strand, counting down.
AGAGATGATCACTGGGCTGGATCTAGTCCAATGGCAACTCAAAATCGCAGCTGGCGAAACCCTAAATATCAAACAAGAAGATATCAAAATCTCTGGACATGCCATCGAATGCCGCATTAATGCCGAAGATCCTGATCTGGATTTTATGCCCTGCCCCGGTCATATCACGGGCTTCATGCCACCGGGTGGACTAGGTGTGAGAGTAGACACTCACTGTTACACAGATTATTTCGTTCCACCTAACTACGACTCTCTACTAGCTAAACTTATAGTCTGGGCCCCTGATAGAGAGCAAGCCATACGACGCATGGGGCGCTGCCTAGATGAGTTTACTATCACTGGGATCAAGTCTACGATTGCTTTTCATCAAAAAGTCATGAGTAATGATGTTTTCAAATCTGGCAAAGTTTGCACGGATTTTATTGCTCAGCATTTACAGCCGGCTCAGGTTTAGTTTCTGGCTTGCGCTGATGAGCAGCTCCGCGAGAGGATTTTTCTTCGGCTGCTGCTTCAACTTTGGGGGCGGTCTCGTAGTTGATGTCACTGATCATGACTCTGGCTCTACCATTACCCAAATCAGCGCTCTCTGAAATATGCTCTATAGCTTTACGATAATTACCACTGTGCCTATAAGCCAATCCTAGACTGTAATGTAGCTCGGATTTGAGTGGTGATGTTTTGGCAACTCTAAGTTTGCTGGCTTTTTCTAGTAGGACTATGGCTTTAGAGTAGGCTTGTTTACCTAAATGGATATTGGCTATCTCTAAATATCTCCTAAGCAGATAGTTCTCTATTCTGGTGAGCCTAGCATCCGTATCAGAAGAGTGTTGTTCAGTATGAATATAATTATAAGCAGACTCTAAGATATCTAACTCAGACTCGACTGAATCACGGGTTTTGCTGGTCTCTATAAAAAACTCTGGATCTAAATCTAGCTTAGAGGCTCTTTGAATAAGACTGCTAATGAGTTTGCTGCGTTCATGGTAGCAGGCTATCTTCACAAGCTTAATGAAACGGTCTTTGTATCTAGCTGGAACAGCAGAAAGCTGAGAAGCCAGTTTCTCTGCCTCTGCAAACCTATCTGAATGCACGAAAGCATAGATAAGCATAAAATCTAAATCGTCATTTTTGTGATTATATTTTCGTTTGGCTGCAAGCAAAATCTCTAGGGCTTTGGCGTTGCGATATTCAGAAAAATATTTGTCTGCTTCGTGGATCTTGCTGCTGACATAAGTGAACTGTAAATATGCAAGGGCGATGGAAGCGGCTATGAGGACAAAAGCGACAAGGATCATCACACGGCGAGTACGGGCTTGTCTTTCTAGATCTTGGCTAATAAGTTCTGATGCGTAAGACATACTCTTACGATTATACTGTTTTTGTAATTTGCATAACAACACAGACCCCAAGTGAGGTTCAATTTTCATAAATCTAGTTAAGAATCAACAAAATTAGGTATAATAATTAAGTACAATGTATTGCTCTAAAAATACTTTGTACATGCCATAAATTATGGACTTTAGCTGGGACTCAAAGAAAGCAAAAGACAACTTCAA
>CAZASO010000040.1:0-3080 GCA_964487825.1 uncultured Gammaproteobacteria bacterium | reverse complement strand
GATTTTGAAGAATTATAAAAGGAAAGTACAATGCGCAAAGAATATGATCTAAAGAAAATGAAACTTAAGCCAAATCCTTATGCTAACAAGCTTAAAAAAAGCATCACCATTAGGCTCGATACTGATGTTATCGAATATTTCAAAAACCTAGGCGATAAACTTAGCATCCCTTATCAAACCCTCCTTAATGAATATTTGAAGAACTGCAAAGATGAGAAGCTGGTCCCAAAAACAACATGGAAGAAAGCTGCATTGTCTGTCACCAAAACAGGGTTTCAAGCTTAGGCTTCCACGCTTTGCATCTGAGCTGCAATCCTAGCTCGCTTATTTACGAAGAATACGCAAAAAGCCAAGACTAAAGAGATACAAAGCAATCAAAGCAAAAGCTACAATACTCATGCTGAGTGGATCTGGGCTGGGTGTAAGTAGGGCTCCTAAAATAAAAGCTGCAAGAACAACCTGCCTCCATAAAGACCAAAGCTGCCTACTATTCACTAAACCACAAAGAGCTAAAAGCAAAATTAGGATGGGTATCTGAAAAGTCAAACCACAAAGCATAAGCATAGACACAGAAAGATCTAGGTAGTATTCAAGTCCATACTGACTAGTAACTACAGTAGAGTTGAAAGAAAATAAAAAAGCTAAAAGAGAAGGCAAAAGTAAATAGTATGCGAAAAATAAACCCAAATAAAAAAATAAGGGCGATAGCCAGCAAAGTGGAACGAGAATACGGATTTCATGAGGCTTAAGTCCGGGTCTCAAGAAAGCAAAAACCTGATAAAGAATAAATGGTGCTGATAGGATCAAAGCCGCTAACACAGAGAGTTTCAGGGATGACATGAATAATTCCCCGGGCTTGAGTTGAATAAAACTAGCATCACTAGGAGCCAAGGCTTGGAATAAAAAAACAAGGTCTTCAGAGTAATAAAAAGCCACAGATGCTAAAAGTAAAAAAACTAAAAAGGAAATTATTAATCTCGTCCTAAGCTCTGACAAATGTAGCTCTGTTTGTTCTAGCCAAGAGCCTGAAAGCCGCCCAGTGACATAATCTTCACGGTTGTAGCGAGGTTCTCCCATTAGCGTTGACGGGCATGCCTGATGCTAATAAGGTTATCGCCATACATCAACGATATAGAAGTCGCATCACTACTATAAGCCTCTGTCTCCATCGGATCTAGAAATACAGTAATATCTCCGTCACTACTAACAAAACTATAAGCTTCTGCATTAGCCTGCACCGTTAAAGCAAAAGACAAACGCATAGCAGGGTTCAGCCTAGAACTAATCTCGACCCTAACCTCTCTGCCTTGAAGACGATTCAAGAAATGTCTAATCTCAGTAATTTGGGCTTGATTGAGCATGGCTTATGGGTTTGACAGCTTGAGCATACAGACCATATTCTATACTATCTACCAAAGCATCCCAAGTCGCTTTGATGATGTTGGCATGAACACCTATGGTATCCCAAGAATGAGAACCCTGCTGTCCTACAGGATCAAAACCAGTGCTGAGCTGTACTTTGGTTATGGCAGCTGTACCTAAGTGACTATCTAGAATACGGACTTTGTAATCACGAAGATGGAAATTGTGGATCTCTGGATAAGCTGTGCTCAAAGCCTGTCTCAGAGCACTATCTAGAGCATGAGCAGGTCCTTCTGTAGTACTCGTAGTAACAGTCTTCTCCTCACCTCCTATACGCAAAGTAAGTTTGGCAGCAGTGTTCTGAATATGCTGAATAATAATGTCACTATCTATAAGTTCGAAATAACGAGGATAGGGCTCGAAAGGCAAAGCCTCATGAGCATAGAGTTCTGTGAGATATTTGCGAAGCATAATCTCCAAGCTAGCACTAGCATTCTCATAACTATAACCCTGAGCCTCTAAGTCTTTGATACGCTCCAAAATGGCTCTAGCACTGATTTTCTGGGTGTCAGCATCTCCCAGTAATTCGATCTTATGCAAAGACATCCAATCTATAAGATTACTAAGACCCGACTGCTCTGAAACCAAAATTTTGCTGGTGTTACCTATAGATTTGGGGTCTATATGCTCGTAACTAGTTTGGTCTCTTTGCATGGCACTAGCATGCAGACCTCCTTTGTGAGTAAAAGCAGAGGAACCCGTAAAAGGCTGATAGGCATTGGGGTTCATATTAGCTATCTCTGCTACTCGCTTGGAGATCTCAGTAAGTTTAGAGAGTCTGTCTTCTGCAAGACAAATATATCCTGAGTATTTGAGTTGCAGGTTAGCAATAATCGAAATGAGATTCGCGTTACCACAACGCTCCCCATAACCATTGATGGTGCCTTGTACTTGAGTTACTCCAGCTTCTACAGCAGCCAAACTAAGAGCTACAGCCAAATCACTGTCATTATGCGCATGTATCCCAAAAGCAATCTGGGAGCCATATTGAGAGACTAGCTCCTTAATGATACGCTCAACACTAGCAGGCAAAGTAGCTCCATTGGTATCACAGAGAACTATGCTCTCTGCACCAGCTTCTATGGCTGTGCTAATAAATTGATGTGAATAATCTGAATCTAAAGCATAGCCATCAAAAAAATGTTCGGCATCTACAAAAACCCGTCTACCATTGGCTTTGAGATAAGCAACGCTCTCACTTAGCATCAGGAGATTATTCTCAAGACTAGTATTAAGTGTGCGTTCTACCTGCCTAGATGAACTTTTGGAAACTATACAAATCACTTCTGTCTCAGCTCTAAGTAAAGCCGCTAAGATAGTATCTTCCTGTACTTTGCTTTGGGCTCGCCTAGTACTACCAAAAGCCGTAAGTACAGTGTTCTGAAGCCGAAGCTTCTGAGCTTCTCTAAAAAAATCAATGTCTTTAGGGTTGGCCCCCGGCCAGCCACCCTCAACATAAGCTACACCAAGTTCGTCCAAGGCTTGGAGGATTTTGAGTTTATCTGCAAGACCAAAAGAAATGCTCTGCATCTGAGCACCATCTCTAAGCGTAGTATCATAAATATCAATCTGGCGTTTCAAAACAATACTGGGCTAATACTAGCATAAGCCAAAAAAAAGCCCTCTTCGAGATGAAAAGGGCTTGGGGATTGGGTTTG
>CAZASO010000039.1:0-15966 GCA_964487825.1 uncultured Gammaproteobacteria bacterium | reverse complement strand
CTCTAATCCTTAAGTCTCTATCCCTACGGATGTCGCCTCAAAACTGCGTTTTTCATCCTTGATCCGCTAGAACTTATACAAACCCTCTTCCGTAAAAATCTCTTCAATCAATTCATTATCTGTTACATCGAAGGCTGGATTTCTTACACTAAGCAGTTTTGAATCCGTGCTACAGATTCCTCCGTTGATATATAAAACTTCCTCTGGATTTCTTTCTTCGATAATTATGCCGCTAGCATCTTGGATGCTCATATCAAAAGTACTCATGGGTGCTGCTACATAAAAAGGTATCCCCTGATGCTTCGCGATAATAGCTAGAGCGTAGGTCCCGATTTTGTTTGCGGTATCGCCGTTGCGAGCTATGCGATCTGCACCAGTGATGATCAGGTCTATGTTCTCGCTGCGCATGATATGTGCCGCCATATTGTCGCAGATGAGAGTGGCTGGGATCTTCTCGTAGACTAGTTCCCAAGCTGTTAGCCTAGCGCCTTGTTGTCTTGGGCGAGTCTCATTTACGAAGACTCTGTCTATGAGTGCTCTTGAGTGCAGAGACCTAATGACACCTAGAGCTGTACCATAGCCGCCTGTAGCAAGAGCCCCAGCGTTACAGTGGGTCATTACTCGTAAGCCTCTTCCTGATTGGGTTTTAGCTTGGAATTTATTTTGGATATAACTAGCGCCTAGCTCGGAGATTTGTTTGCAGCGTTCTATGTCATCAGCATGTATCCATTTGGCGTGACTGAGTATATGGCTTGCACCTTGAGTCCTAATCACAGACTGGATTTCATCTAGAGCCCAGTTAAGGTTTACTGCGGTGGGTCTAGTTTTGCGTAGTAGTGCATCTGCAAGTGCCAGATCCTGAGCAGATTGCGCGGCTAGTGCCATACCATAAGCAGCAGCAATACCTATGAGTGGAGCGCCCCTCAGTAGCATAGAAGAAATAGCTTCAGCCATGGCTTCTACGGAGTTAATCTCTACATATCTGTACTCATAGGGCAAGAGTCTTTGGTCTATGACTTTGACTGAATTATTTTCTTCGCACCAAAATATTGCTTTGAGTTCTTGTTTTATTACTGTATTCATTGAGGCTTAGAACTCATTTATTTTATCAGTAGCTTTTTGCTAATATTAGGACCGTATGCAAAAGACTTTTTTAGCTGTTAAACCCCAATCCTTCGCTAGAGCTGAGGCCCCAGATGTAGTAGAGATGCTAGCCAAACTCCTACCCGATGCTAAATGCCTTGCGATGTCTGTCTATCGACCCTCCAAAGAACTAGCCGAGGCTCATTATGCGGCTCATCGTGATAAGGCTTTTTTTGGGGATTTGGTGGCTTCTTTTACAGCTGGACCTATCTTGGGCATGGTTTGGGAGGGAGAGGATATTATTGCTAGAGCTAGAGAAGCTATGGGTGCTACAGATCCAAGCAAAGCTGCAGAACATAGTATCCGTAAGCGTTTTGGGCTTAGCATCTCCGATAATATTATCCATGGTAGTGATACTGATCCCGGTTCAGCGGAGCGAGAGATAGCCTTGCATTTTCCTAGCGGAGATTTTTCTGTTATCAGCAACCCTAGTGCTAGGGCTAGAGAGCTGGTACTTTGTGCTGAGAATATTCATTAAAATTTCTTTTTTTACTGAGTTTTCTTGCTTATAGCCCTTGGCTAATCTGCTAGAATCTTCATCCTTGGCAGTTTTGCCGTTATAGATATATGTTAAAAATCAGATTACAGAGATACGGCAAGAAGGGCGCGGCAGTCTACAGAATAGCTGTTATCCCCAAAACATCCAAACGAGATGGTAAGCCAGTTGAATTACTTGGTTTTTATAACCCACGCAGCAAAGAACTAGTGCTCAATGTAGCTCGTGCTGCTTACTGGCAGAGTGTAGGAGCGGAGCCTAGCGACACAGTCGCTTCTTTGCTTCGTAGAGAACCCACTCATAATCTAGAGTCTGGTCCCTATCGCTTCCAAGCTCAGCCCCGTGCTGCCAAACTTGAGGCTTTGGCTAACATCAAGAAGCGTTCCATCAAGATAGGCAAAGCCGAGCGCCAGCGCAAAGAGGCTAAAGCCGCAGAAGAGGCCAAGAGAGAAGCCGAAGCAGCCAAAGCTGCAGAAGAAGCAGCCAAAGCCGCAGAAACCGCTGCTAGTGCTGAGGTTCCCGCGGAACAGAGCGCTTAGTTTTAGCGTCTATTTTATTCTATGACTTCGCCCAAGGGCAGATTAGATTTGTCCACCAGAACTGCTGATAGCGGACTAGTTTCCAAACAACTAGATCTCTGGCAAAAAAAACTTATAGATTTTAGCAAACGAAACCAACTCTTATATTTTCGTCCTAGGACCAGTTTGTCTATAGAACTTAAAGAAAGTGCTGAAGAGATTTTCCGCAAGTTAGTTCTCGAATCCAAATCTCTGCAGTTCGTTGCTATGGCCAAAGCCACTCCAGAAGAGGCTTTGCTGCCTCTTGACGAAGAAGATCTAGCGCCGGGAGAGCTTTATGCTGAGGCTCCTGATGAGCTTGAGGATTTATTGGATTATGACCCTGAGACTAGTTTACTAGCTGACAAAGACCAAAGAACTTTAGATCAAAGCCTCTCCAAACTTAGAGCCCGCTCCAAAGCCAGTCTACAAGAGCAGGGGGTGAATATCCTTTATCTCGCTTTGTATTTTATCGAATGGCAAGAATCCACTTCCGAAGACAAAGCTCGTTCACCTTTGTTTCTTCTGCCTGTAAGTATTGAGAGGAGGGGGCTTAGCGGAGTTTATAAGCTGAATCTTATTGATGATGAGATTCGTATTAATCCTACTTTGAGCTACAAACTTATCCGTGATTTTGCTTTAGATCTTAGTAAGCTTCATAGCCTGAACCCAGAAGCTCAGGGAGCTAGTGTGGTAGACAACTTAGATTCTATAGATAGCATAGAGTCTTTGCAAGCTTTGGTCTCTGAGATCCAGTCTATGATTGGGACTGGGCGGACTCAGTCTTGGCGTATTATAGATGAGTCTAGTCTTAGTTTGTTTTCTTTTGCGAAACTAGCCCTCTATAAAGACTTAGAAGACCATCGCAAACAGATTTTGCTACATCCAGTGGTGAGGCAGATAGCAGGAGATAAAGTTCCAGCAGAAGAGTTCGGCAGTGCGTTAGCTCAGCTTATAGATGCTAAACAAATAGATAAACAGATAGATGCTAATACTGCTTGCCAGATTTTGGATGCAGATAGTAGTCAGCAAGAAGCTATCTATGCTGCCAAAGCCGGTCAGAGCTTCGTTTTGCAGGGTCCGCCGGGGACTGGTAAATCACAAACCATAGCTAATATTATTGCTGAGTCTTTGGCTCAGCGCAAAAAAATACTTTTTGTTAGTGAGAAAAAAGCCGCATTAGATGTTGTGATGAATAGGCTCAAGACTAGTGCTTTGGATAATTTCTGTTTAGAATTGCATGGTTCTCAACAAAAAAAATCTGACATAGTTGAAGATTTGCGCAGAACAGTTGAGACTATCAAGACTTTAGCTTTGGAACCTAAGCGCAGTGTCTATATCGAAGATATCAATGCAGTCAAAGAAGAGCTGCAAGCTAGTATAGATGAACTACACGCTGTGCGCCCAGCCCTGAACCTCTCTCTCTATGAGCTTTATGGCGAGCTTAGTCGTCTGAGACAAATAGTCAAAGATGATATTAGTTTTACTATTTCTAATATAGAGCGTTTGGGGCAGGCTGAACTTGCAGATTTGGATTATTTATTCAAACAGCTTGCCAAAAAATCAGAGATACTCTGCGATTATTCTAATTTCGTTTGGCGTAATGCTAATGTCTCTAAACTAAGTTTCGAGTTAGAGAATGATATCAAATCTAATTTTCTTGAATTTCAGAGAGTTCTTAGGAGACTCAAAGAATACGCAGATCCTATCTCCCTGAATTATTTTTCTAAAGAAGTGCATAATCTTAAAGAATTCAAATGGCTGGCTGAGGCTTGTAGACTGGCTTTGCAGTCACCTTTCCCGAGCAAGGATTGGCTCAATAAATCCAAAATCCAAGAAATAGCTAGCGTGGCTATTCAGGCTAAATCTGAGCATGAAGACAGGAACTCTCGCAAAGAGACTTTGTTGTCCAAATACAGCCAAGGCTATTTGGACTTGGATCATAATACTCTGCTAGCTAGGTTCTCTAATAGATACTCAGGGGTGATGAGATTCCTAGATCTATCTTACTGGAAGGATGTCAGCCGAATCAAAAAACTCAGTCTATATAACGAAACTAGAGATCTCAAGACACTGGTTTCTGATTTGGAGCAAGCAGTTTTACTGGATAAACAAACAGAAGAGATTAATGATGAAGCTACCAAACTAAGTTTCGCCTTAGGTGATTTTTATCAACACTTCGACACCAATTGGCAAGAGACTTTGACAGCTATTCGTTGGGTCCAAAAAGTCTTGGATAAATTCGACAGCTCAGAGCTTCCTAGTCAGTTAGCTGAGACTATTAGTAATCCAGAGGACTTTCAAGATTTTAGGCAACAAGCAGAAGAGTTGATCGCAGCTTATGAAGTGGTCAAAACTCAACTCAAGTTTTATAGAGAGATTTTCCCTAACCCCAATATAGAACTCAATAAACTGAGTTTTCCAGAATTGATAGAGCATTTAGAAGAACTGATCTCTAATACTCATAAGATAGAGGATTGGTTGGAATTCAAAGACCTAGTCTCAAGAGCAGAAGTATTGGGCATTAAATCCCTAATAGATAATTTATGTGCTAATCCTTCAGAGTCTAATGCTGATTTGCTTCAAGAGCGCTTCCTTGCTAAGTTCTACGAGTTGTGGGCAGATAAAATTGAGATAGAGAATCCTCGTCTGCGCAAGTTTAGCGGACAAGAACAAAGACTGCTAGTTCAAAAATTTATAGATCTAGATCTTAAGCAAATCAATAAAACTATCACAGGATTGTCTAAGAGCCTAGCTTTGGATTGGATAGAATACGCATCAAATCCCCTTAATCAAGAAGCACTTCAAAGTTTACAGATAGAACTCAACAAAAAGAAAAGACACAAGCCGATGAGGCTACTTCTTAAAGAAATCCCAGAACTACTTCAAACCCTGAAGCCATGCTGGATGATGAGTCCTCTGGCTGTAAGTCAGCTTATAGATTCTACTAGTGCTGATGATAGTCGTGTACATTTTGATTTGATTATTTTTGATGAAGCTTCTCAAATTCGTACTGAAGATGCTATTTCTTCTATCTATCGTGGCAGGCAGTTGATACTGGCTGGAGATACTCATCAACTTCCACCTACTAATTTCTTTAGCTATATCGAAGAAGATCCTGATTCTGAGGATAATCATTTCGAAAGTGTCCTCGATGAATGTTCGGTGTTTCTCACTAATCGCACCTTGAACTGGCACTATCGCAGTCGCCATGAGGCTTTGATAAGTTTCTCTAACTATCATATCTATGATAATAGGCTGATTAGTTTCCCTTCGCCTCGTCTTAAATCTGAAGATCTGGGTTTGCATTTTGAGTTTATAGAAGCAGGTCGTTATGAGAAAGGTTCTCGGTTTAATAAGCTTGAAGCTAAAGCAGTCGCTCAGGCTGTTTTGGAGCATTATAGAACTCAGCCAGAGCGTTCTTTGGGTGTGATTGCTTTTTCTGAAGCGCAGCAAGATGCCATAGAAAGAGAGCTTGCAAGTCTTTTGCGCAAAGAACCTCAACTAGAGACTTTCTTTAATGAAGATAGCCCAGATGCTTTTTTTATCAAAAATCTAGAAAGTGTCCAAGGTGATGAGAGAGATATAATTTATTTTAGTATTGCTTATGCTAGAGACCGCAAAGGCAGTCTCTCACACAATTTTGGACCTCTTAATAGAGAAGGCGGACATCGTAGGCTTAATGTCGCTATCACTAGAGCTAGGCTTAAACTCAAAGTCTTTAGTTCTATCAGGGCTTCGGATATAGATTTAGAGCGCACCAACTCTCAGGGAGCGCGTTTGCTCAAACAATATCTGGCTTACGCAGAAAATCCTGACTTAGTCCAAGGTGATACTGCTTTGGAATTTGCTCAAGTCAGGACCAATGCTGTCGCCAGTTCTATAGCAGAGCAACTTCACTCCAAAGGCTATCATGTGACTCAGCTTCTTGGTAATTCAGATTATCGTATAGATTTAGCGGTCGCTAGAGCAGAAGACCCTTCTCGCTATGTTTTAGCCATAGAGACAGATGGCCCTATGTACCAGTCAGCAACTACGGTTCGTGACAGAGAGAGGCTCAGAGGGCAAGTTCTAGAGTCTTTGGGTTGGAAGTTACACAGGGTATACGCTAGAGACTGGGCTCGTAATCCTCAGTTAGAGCTGGAGAGGATTATTGCGGACTTAGCTTAAAGATGCGCTGCAAACGAGCGAATTTCAAGAGTCTGTAAACCCTAAATAATCTGCTCCAACCCGTAGATAAGTTCTTCTACCTGCATGACTTTGCGACTAGCTAGTAAGATCCCCGGCATAAAACTACTGCGATCTATACTGTCGTGTCTGATGCTTAGGGTCTGTCCAACACCACCGAAGATGACTTCTTGATGTGCTACCAAACCCGGTAGGCGAATGCTGTGTATCGGTATATTGTTTTCTATTTTGGTGGCAGCATGATTGGTTCTATTGCTGGAATTGATACTAGGATTAGTGCCATATATCATCTTGGCGGTTTTGACAGAGGTTCCAGAGGGAGCGTCTATTTTGCGGTCATGATGGTATTCTATGATCTCGCATTTGCCAAAATATTTACTAGCTCTTTGAGCGAACTGCATCATAAGTATGGCTCCGATGGCAAAATTAGGAGCTATGATGCAGCCAACATGATGGCGCTTGGAGATATTACTGAGATCTGCGATCTCTTCATCACTAAGCCCTGTAGCTCCAATCACAGTTTTGATGCCGTTTTCAAGAGCTAACCTAGAATTATGATAGACGCTCTCGGCTGTTGTGAGTTCGACTAAGACATCGATCTGTTTGCCTTGCAGGGTGTCTTTGAGATTGTCACTCAGTGGAACACCCATGCTAGTAAGTTCATCACGGACTATAGGATCTATATTAGAAAGATCTCTGACAGTACCAGCAACTAGTTCAAATTCTTGACGATTGTCCAAGAAGGTCTGTACGGCTGATTTACCCATCCTTCCTAAAGCCCCTGAAACAACTACTCTTACTTTCTTTTTACTCATAACATTTAAGTATACATGGGAGCTAGCTGCTTAGGATTTGCTGGTTATTGGGGGATTTATTTTTTTGCCAAGTATCACTTCTGGAGATGATAGCGAGAGATCTATATAGTCTAGCTGGTCTTTGTTTTTGTCGAGTTTTTTAAGTTGGTCTAGGACCAAAGCCACTCTCTCAGTGCGTTTTAGTACACTGGAGTCCAAGAGTCCTATTTTGAATTTGTATAGAGTGCTATGCAGGATATAGTTTTTTTCGGCATCTCCAGTGATCTTAGTGATGTGTAGTTTGCTAGATTTTTCTATGGATTTGCAAAGCTTAAGTAAGAGACCTAGTTCTTTATCGCTGAGGTTATGAACACTATGTATCTGTACTAAGTTTTTTATGGCTAGATTGACTTGAGCCTGAGTTCGTCTGTTGAAGCGGCTTCTATTAAGATTGACTATGCTTCTAGCATTGTGATTAAGGATTTTGCCTTGATAATTAGCCCAGAGTTTAGCTTCTTTGATATAGATTTTGAGTTTGCGTTCTGGATATAAAAACCTTTTGACTTTGACTGAAGCTATTAGTGGATGATGCTTAAGTCTTGCACTAATGCGCAAAGGATTGACCAATAATAAGGGTTTGCCGTTGAGTTTTTCTTTATGGATCCTAGTGATGATATCCTCTCTAGATAAGGATTTGAGCCCATAGACTGAGACTAGAGAGTCATAGTCTGCTATGGGTTGAGATAGTTCATGAAAGACAAAAAAAGAGCTAGTAAGTAGGACAAGAAAAGATAGGGTATTGAGTAGTATTTGTTTCGGCGACATTAGGCTCTTTCATCATTATAGTAGCCTATGAATGAAAGTACGGCTTTGCCAGTCATATAAATATCACCAGTAATAGAGTCCCAGCGAATGATAAGCTCACCACCCGCTAGGTGTACGGGAATATCTTGGTCTTGTGTATAATATCCTCGCTGGATAGCTGCGACAGCTGTCGCACAAGCTCCTGTCCCGCAGGCTTTGGTGAAGCCGCAACCCCGTTCCCAGACTATAAGTCGTATGCCTTGAGGACTGAGACTAGCGAACTCTACATTGGTCTTATGTGGAAAATCACTATGAGTCTCTATCTCGGGACCATGAAGGTAGACAGGACTGCTAATGGCTGGGGTCAAAACCGTATGGTGATTGGTTCGTAGGAAATCATCCCAGCTTAGAAGCTCTTCAGGATAGAAGGCTATAGCATGAGGATTACCCATAGAAACAAAATCATAACTAAAGTCAAACCCAGTCTCAGTCTGGAGTTGAAGCCCCGTACGAATTTCACGAGGGGGTCCCATTCGGACTTTGACTTCTTCGTGATCTAGGATCTCCACGCTGATATCTCCTATGAGGGTTTCTATTGTGAAGATGCTTTCTTCTTGGCTGAGTCCATGTTCATAGATGTATTTGGCGGCGCAGCGGATACCATTGCCACACATCTCTGCTACTGAGCCGTCAGAATTGTAGTATCTCCAAGAGCGAGCAGCTTGGCTAGCAGAGCTAGGTTTATCTATGATGATTAGACCATCTGCCCCTATCCCAAAATTACGATCACAGAGACGACGAGTTAAATCTTGCTCTTCGCTGGGACTGAGGTTCTGAAGATGGCTAGCATTGACTACTACAAAGTCATTACCTAGACCATGTATCTTCTCGAAAGGTAATAAATAGCTAGTTGTAGATTTGAATTTTTCTTCTGAAATGCTCATGGAAAGGGAAAGCCAGTAGAACTATCTTTGCTCTGCCCTGCTTCATTTCAGAGATTTTAGCATTTGCTTTTCATGACTGCGAATACAGACACCATTGAAAGATAATACGAGCCAGTTTATAGGTATCTTCATTAGGGGTATATATCTAACTATGGCCATTCAACAAAGATCTGCTTTTCAACAATTACAAAAAAAAGAACTTAGCCTAGAACAGGCCTTAGCTCTTTTGGTGAATGCTCAGCAAGAATTAGATACTAGCTATTTAGATCAAGCTTTACTCGCTTCTATGAAGCCGACTTGGCCTCGTGAGAAAGCCGTTCCCTTAGTGTTTTTTGAGGGGACTTTGTTTGTGGCTTGTCCTGAAGATTACAATCCAGATTTAGCGACTAGTCTAAGTAGCCTAGTTAATAATTTCAAGGTTGAAATAATCAAAGTCCGCAAAACCAGTTGGGATAAGGCTTTCGGACCCAAGCCAGTTTTTGGGTTTCCGTCTAGTCCTGATAATCCAGCTACAACTAAAACAGCTTTTATGCCTAATGCTACTAAAACAGCCGCTACTAAAACAACAACAACTAAAGCTAGTCCAGAAAAGAAAAAAAACATCCTAGGAGCAGATCTTCAAAAAACTATAGATGCTATAACAGTCAAAAATATAGATGCTAGTGATGAGAATTCTATAGGACGAGAAGTTAGAGAGCTGATGGGGACTGCAGCTAAGATGTCCTGCTCAGATATTCATTTTGAGCCGACTGAGAAATTCTTGATAGTGAGGTTTCGTATAGATGGAGTCCTGAGAGATATAGTCAAATATCCTTGTAATGAACAAGCAGACTATCGCAAAATTATGATAGCTCGCATCAAAATTATTGCAGACCTGAATATCGCTGAGTCTCGTATCCCTCAAGACGGGCGGGTTACAGAGATCATCAATAATCACAAACTAGACTTGCGAGTTTCTACTCTACCGACTCTCTATGGAGAGAAGTGTGTAATTCGTCTTTTGCCGCATGAGAACTCATTCCTAGAGCTTTCAGATTTGGGTATGGGTGAGGATATGATCCCTGAATATGAGTCATGGTTAGGTATGTCTCAGGGTATGGTGCTGATCACTGGTCCTACTGGTTCTGGTAAGACTAGTACTCTCTATACTTCTTTAGCTAAGCTCGTAGATACTACTCGTAATGTAGTTACTGTAGAAGACCCAGTAGAGTTTCAGCTAGCTAGAGTTAATCAAGTACAAGTCAATGTTAAAGCGGGTTTGACCTTTGCTTCTGGGCTTAGAAGTATACTCAGGCAGGATCCAGACATAGTGATGGTAGGTGAGATCCGAGACAAAGAAACCGCAGAAATCGCTATTCAAGCGGCTCTTACAGGACATTTGGTCTTAAGTACCCTCCATACTAATGATGCGGCAAGTACAGTTACAAGGCTTATAGATATGGGCGTTCAGCCTTATCTAGTAGCTAGTGCTCTAGTCGGAGTTGTAGCCCAAAGACTTTTGAGAAGAGTCTGTTACCAATGTCTCGAAGAATATAGCGCTAGTCCAGAAGAACTAAAAGTCTTGGGTCTCTCTAGTAATCAGCAGTTGACTCTAGTTAAGGGGCGGGGTTGTCAAAATTGTAATAATACAGGATACTCAGGTAGAGAAGGTGTTTTCGAGATCATGCACCTGAACCGTGACATTAAACGGCTTATTCAGGAAGGAGCAGATCTTGAGAAGATTAGAAATGTTATGAAAGCCAATAAAGTCAAATCACTTTATGATGTGGCTGTCCAAAAGGTCCTAGATAAAAAATCCACTGTAGAAGAACTACTTAGAGTGGTTAGTAAAGAAGAGTGACAAACCCATCAGACGATAACAAAGAGCTTAAACCTAGTTTCTTTGATGAGGCTGGGCTTAGTGAGCCAAGCCTACCGCAGCAGGAAGAGCAAGGACAGCAACAAGAAGCAGACCAAGAGTATCTGACTGAGCCGCCACACGAAGAATTACCTTGGCAAATCCCAGAGGACAACTCTGATATAGATGCGGTTTTTGCAAGGCAGGATTACCAAGCAGCTCTAGAACCAGAGGCGATTTATGATGATGAGCCAGCAACAGAGATCCCTAAGGCTGTCTATAAAGCCTATGTAGATTATGGTTATGCTGATGATGATCTTGCTCAAGAAATAGAAAGCGAACAATCCAAGAAAAAATCTCTTAAAGTCAGCAAACAAGCTCTGGCTCTGCTTTTGAGCCTAGTTCTAGTTGGGGCTTATTTCGGATATCAAGCTTTGAACCCAGACTATAGCAAAAAAACTAAGATCAAAAAATCTAGAAGACAGAGCAGACAAAGCAAAAGAGATACTAAAGCTACTGAGTTTTTTGGAGTAGAAGCAGGTCCGCTCTGGGATCTCACTCGTCAAAGAGCCCTGTCGCCTAACTATGATAGAGAGATGATAGATATGGCTCTTATGAGTGCCGGTAAAGACAATCCTTTCAGCATACCCGGTCAAGTAATAGAGGTCATCAAAGAAACTATCGAAGAACAAATCCAAGAAACCAAAGCCCCAGAACTTTATAAACGCCGTGCGTATAGGGCAGGACTCATAGGAGTGCTTAGTTCTGGAGAGAGAAACCTTGCTCTCATCAGTTACAAAGAAGCAGATTTTGAATATCTACAAGGCACCAAAAAAGCCAAAATCGTCAAACTCGCTACCAAAGCCATGTCTAAGGCTAAAGAAGAGTTTTTGGAGTTACTGGAACAAGATTTTGTTGGACCTTGGGAAATAGTCAAAATAGAACTAGCCAAAACTCCCGGCAAAGAAGCTTATATCACTCTCAAGTACGACAAAGAACTACGCACTATGAAAGTCGGTCAGGCACTAGAGTTGGGGATTTTTGATCTCAATGATAATCTAGATATATTTAGAGATGCCGCAGATGGACCTGATGACAGTGCTGCTGGGTCTGATGACTAAGATCCCTGACAAAAAAAGCCTGAGACGGGGGGATTAGGGTATCAACGACTAAGTATCTATGACGGATGTCGCACCCAGACTGCGTTTCAGCGCATCCTTAAAGTGCTGAGAATGAGTTGATAAATATCATCAGGATTACCAATAGCTTGGATTTTGATGAGGTTCTGCTGGCTATAGTAGTCTCTGAGCGGTTTTCCAGTCTCAGACTCATAGCTATCTAGTCTTTTGGAGATGACATCTAGCATGTCATCTTTGCGTTGATAAAGTGCTGAACCACAAAGATCACAGATCCCATCTACACGGGGTGTTTTGTAGCTGATGTGAAAACTGCCTTTGCAGTTGGGGTCTAGCGTCTTACTGCAGAGCCTGCGCCCGCTAAGCCTGAGTACTAGCTCATCCCGTGGAACTTCAAGATCAAAAATATAATCTAGATGGCTGTAGCTATCTAGATACTGAGCTTGTTCTAGGGTGCGAGGATAACCATCTAATATAAAACTATCGAGGCTAGAGATGCGGTGGCGTACTATTTCATTAACTATGTCATCACTAACTAAAGCACCAGACTCTACTAGACTGCGTACTTGCTGACCTAAGTCTGAGTTGCTAGCTATCTCTGCTCTGATAAGGTCTCCAGTACTGAGATGTAAAATCCCCAAGGCCTCAGAGAGTCTCTGAGCTTGAGTACCTTTACCAGCTCCAGCAGGTCCCAAAAAAAGTATACGCTTATTAACCACAAAAATTAATTGTACAGTATGATACTTAGTCCTTCAAAAGCCATAATGAGAGCCAGTTCTGGCTTTTATCTACTTAGTAGCATCGCATCTCCATAACTAAAAAACCTATAAGATTTTTGGATAGCTTCACTGTAAATTTGTTTGATGGTATCTGAGCCTGCAAAAGCACTCACTAAGAGCAATAGCGTAGATCTAGGTAGATGAAAATTACTAATCAAGCCATCTATGATTTGAAATTCATAAGGAGGATAGATGAAAATATCAGTCTCGCCTTGCAGGGAACCCTGTCTGGCAGCGCTTTCTAGCGCTCGGGTAGCAGTTGTACCTACGGCAATAATGCGCCGCTTGGATTTTTTGGCGGCTAGGATCTTCTGCCAGACCTCGTTTGAGATTTCATAATATTCGCTATGCATTTTATGCTCAGTGATCTTTTGGGATTTGATGGGCAGAAAAGTCCCCAAACCCACATGGAGAGTGAGATCTAAGAACTCTATGCCTTTGGACTCTAAGTTCGATATTAGCTCTTTAGTAAAATGCAAACCAGCAGTTGGAGCTGCGATACTAAAACCAAGATCATGATTTTTAGCATAGACAGTCTGATATCTCTCTCTGTCTATAGCTTCGGCTCTGCGTTTGAGGTAGGGTGGGATAGGCATCTCAGCAGCCTCATTAATAGCACGCTGAAACTCAGTCTCTGAGCCGAAATCCACCAAGATCTGAGCACTAATCTCTTGATGATTAGAGTGCTCCAAGCGGCTTATATACAGAGTCTGAGAATTTTTGAGACGATAATAACCCTCAGTTTTAATTTTGCGAAGAGGTTTTGCGATGGCTTGCCATTTGGCGCCTTGGGCTTTGATGAGTAGTATCTCTATGTAAGGAGGCTCAGAAGATTCTATGGGACTTACATAGAACCTAGAAGCCATAACCTGACTATTATTGCGAAGCAAGATGTCTCCTTCTTTCAGAAGCTCTCCAATATCACTAAAATAGAGGTGTTTAAGAGTTTGGGATTCCAGATTATAATGGAGCAGTCTAGATTGGTCTCTCTCCGTCCTTGGATAGCGGGCTATCAAATCCTCAGGCAGCTCAAAATCATAAGCATCTAGCTTGTTTTGGGGGCCTAATATCATATGAAGCTTAGTATTGTTATTTCTACCTTCAATCGCAGCATACAGCTAGAACAATTACTAGAGGATCTATCATATCAGCACGCTCGCCTCAACACTACAGACAAAGAAGAAGTCGAAGTCATTTTGGTTGATAATAATTCTTTCGATAACACCAAAGAAGTCGCCTACAAATTCACAGAAAGTACGGTGCTGAGGGTTAAGTACTACCTAGAAACCCGTCAGGGATTGGCTTTTGCGCGCAATCATGGCATCAAGCACGCTAGTGGAGATTTACTGGCTTGCTTAGATGATGATCTAACTCTAGACGAAGACTGGCTCAAAGAAGCTCTGCGTATAGCTTCTGGCTGCAAAGACAGAGAGATCGGTGTTTATGGTGGTCGCTCTATCCCGCTCTGGCAGGAGAGAGTACCCAAATGGCTGAATTCTAGTCCACCTTATGCTATAGACCAAGCTTTATTTACGGGACATAACTACGGGGATGAAGAGTCTTTTTATCCTGTTCATAGTGATATAGGCATAGCGACTTTTCCTTTGGGTACTAATACTCTTTACCGCAAAGAGATTTTCGATAACTGTGGTGATTTTCGCACAGACCTAGGTCCCAATGCTGCTGGGGGAGTGGGTTTGCATGAAGACAGAGAATTTCTAGAATATCTCAGCATGCTCAAAATCCCCATGCTCTATGTCCCTCAGCTTATAGTCTTCCACCCCATCACTGCAGAACAGATGACCAATCACAGCATGCGTCGTTGGTACTTCAAATCAGGTGCTAGCCTGTATTGGATGGCACATACAGATAGAATGCGCAGAACCCCAGATCGTTTTATAGGTGTCTCTCGCCGCTATCGTGCTTTCTTACCGGCTTTTACGGCTAGCCTCAAACTAGCTGGAGTCCCTCTTTATCTGTTTATCAAACTCATAGCGATTTTACTTTATTACTTAGTCACCTATCCCAGCCTCAACAAAAAACGAAGTTTCTGCTTAGGTTTAGAATTTTCCAAAACCTTAGGAGAGATAGAAGCCGCTCGCCTAGTGCATCAGCAGATCAGTAATCGGAAATTTAGTTTCAAAGACAGAATTAACTCCCAAACCTTAACCAGACCTTAATCTGTTTGTGATTAGATGTTTATAAGCCCCAAAGGAACTTATGAACTACGATATTTATTCTATCTCCAGGTCGCTCCCTGACTACGATTCAGGACTTTATGCTAGCTCTATGGTTTTTAGGACGGAGATGGAGATGGAGATATCGCCTATTATTGTTTTTAATACAGCCCATTACGAAGCAGCCAAACTGGTACAACTGGGAGAAGACGCTACTGGGGTCAATTTCTTAAACCAACAAGAAGCCGACACCTTCATCGGCAGCCAAATAATCAATGCAGAAATTAAACACTTAGCCACAATTGAAGATAAGGCAAGGCGAGATGAAGCCATCAAAGCCTTTAAGGCTATAGCTGCTCATGATGACAATATGGACAAAGCTTTGGATGAAGCGGCTAAGAAGCTTAATGACATTGAGGCTACGACAGCAGATTCTGCTAAGGGCGAAGCTATCGGTAGAGCCAAAGAAGCTGCGCTAAGCAAGCTAGAGACCTTAGACAAAACCACCGCTACAACAGCAGCTAAAGCTCAGACATTTATTACTAAGGCTAATGCAGAGGCTAAGAAAATTGCAGAGGAAGAAGGTAAAAAAAACCCAAAGCCATTAGAGAAAGACATAGCCTCTAAAATTTATCAAAGTGACCTTGCCATACTTGGGACTGTTCCAGCAGAGCTAAGAGAAGATTTCATCAACGGCATTGAGGCAGAGCGCTTAAAGGACAAGGAAGGTGTTGATAAAGAGTATGACAAAGCAGGCTATATTAATCAGCTCAAGGGAGCAGCCTCTGTACTCAAGCAAGCCACAGACCTGAGTAGCAAAGGAACAGAGTCAGAGAAAGCTGCGATGCTTCAAGCATTGGCTAATATGTTCGGGCAGCTTATGTCTGCTGTCACTGGTGGTGGAGCTTCTAACCCTCCTCTAGGTGGGGCTAGAGGAGTTAGTCAGCGAGAGCGAGCAATTAGAGATAGAGCTAGACAAGAGATTTTCTTTAGACAGCAAGACCTTAATGAGCGTAGAGCTATCAGAGTTGGTGGTTTGCGAGTTGATGGCTAAGAACCTCAGGCTACCCACCCGCCTCCCCTCTCTGATTAGAGATACTCTGACACCAAC
>CAZASO010000038.1:8509-16586 GCA_964487825.1 uncultured Gammaproteobacteria bacterium | reverse complement strand
TTTATCATCATAGATAGTATTCAGACCATATATCTACCTCGCTTAGACTCTGTACCCGGCTCCCCGACTCAGATTCGTGAGTGTGCTGCTAACCTGATGCGTTTAGCCAAAAGCACAGGAATACCTGTCATCATGGTAGGTCACATCAACAAAGACGGAGATTTGGCTGGTCCTAAGATTCTTGAACATATGGTGGATA
The DNA here is from genome assembly GCA_964487825.1 of uncultured Gammaproteobacteria bacterium. GTDB lineage: Bacteria > Cyanobacteriota > Vampirovibrionia > LMEP-6097 > LMEP-6097 > CAZASO01. Next base: position 16,387 of record CAZASO010000038.1, on the reverse strand, counting down.
CTGTGCTTCAGTTCGAAGGAGAGCGAGATGCTTCTATTAGAACTCTTCGTAGTATCAAGAACCGTTTTGGTAACACAGATGAGGTCGCTCTTTTTATTATGCAGGAGCAGGGACTTTTAGACCTGAGTAACCCATCAGCATTATTTTTGAGTCAGAGAGCAGGAGGCATTATTTTTGCCAGCAAAGAAGGCAAAAGAGCCCTTCTCATGGAGATCCAGTCTCTGGTTCTTGCTAGTGATTATCCGCATCCTCGCCGAGTAGTGAATGGCGTAGACTATAACCGTCTTCAGCAGATTTTAGCCATCCTCGATAAGCAGCTCGCTTTGAACTTCTCTAAATCTGATGTCTATTGCAATATAGCAGGAGGGCTTCAGGTGGCAGACCCGGCAGCAGACCTTGCTATAGCTCTTGCTCTTATGGCTAGTGCTGGGCATTTAGAGGCAGAGTCTTTGGCTGATACTGTGGTGATGGCGGAGCTTGGTTTGATGGGTGAGCTGAGATCTGTTACTAATTTAGAGTCTAGGCTCAAAGAGGCATCTAGACAGGGTTTTAGACGAGTGATCTGTCCTTGCCAAGACAGTAAAGACTTAGAGCTTTATCGTTCTCGCTATAAACTAGAAATCCAAGCCACACAAACACTAAAACAAGTTTTTGAGCGCCAAAGGCGGCTTTAGCAAACTTAGACTTGTGCTTCTACGCATTGACTATATTCGCTAGGTAAATATGCCCAGAGTAAACCCGGTTCCCAAGCGGGTTCTAGCTCCCGAGGTATTTTATAGATATATAAACCCTTGATGATTTCCAAAGCCCTATGGTTACCCATACCCCTAGGATCGTTTGCTAGTCTAGTTTTGAGACTTAAAGCTTCTTTTTTGTTCTCACAAATAGCAGGACCGGGCTTGGAACCAGAAGTCCGGCATAATATCGCTATTGTGCCATCAGCCCGAGGGCAAGCCAAAACAAATACTGAGTCTTGATCTTTGTATCTATTGAACATTGAGGCTTAGCAACAGGTCTATTCTAGCGTAAATGTCTCATATAGACTCCGCTTCTGGTTTGCTTAGCTAGAATTTTGGACTTTGGTCATCTTGTGCCTAAGTCTTTAACCCCTCCTTAACCTAAAGATAGTCTCATAGAGTTATGCCTATAGACCCTAGAGCCTTACAGGCTTCAATTGGACCAGAAGGAGCCGTTGGCGCGCTTCAGGATAGTTCTGCAGAAATTTTAGGTGTGATTAATACTGCTGTTACCAAACAGGGGGATGCAGGAGTTATTACTTTAGATCTTGAAGAAGTAGATGCTGAGTTTGCAAATGACGCAATGAGTGTTCAGAAGATAGTCACTAATTCTAAATTTCAGATCAAACAGAAAATTTATATGCAAACAGAAGCCTCTCGTTTATTAGAGATAGGCTCACTTTCTTCAAGAATTTTCCAAGTTAAATACGCTAAGCAGAATAATATTTCTTTAGATTTACTCAGGCAAGGCAAAATCAGCGTAGCAGAATTTATGGATGCTCAAAGGTTGATGCTCAGCGGGGGAGAGAACTCACTGGGCATTTTTAATGAGCCTCTAGGCCCTGATAATCCTATTACTGTTGGAGAAAAAATAGCACCACTAGAAGAGAGAGAAGCTCAGTACTTAGAGACAGTGAGTGATTTAGCAACTCAGCTTCAGGAAGGAACTTTATCTAAGAATATTTTTCTCAAACTTCAGTTAGAGGCGATGGATACGCTCCTAGATTCTAATCCCATTCAAAGTCCAGATGCTTATTTGTCTGATTATAAAAGCCTTATAGATCAATTGCTAGACCTCAATTCTGATGAGGCTTATAGCCGAAATCTTGAGACGGTGAATACCTATGCAGCAGGCAGTTCTTGGAATGATACTAAATCTGCTATGGAGGATATGGTCGCCCAACTTTTAGAATCTATTGGTGGTAGTAGCCCTGAGAGTATAGCTTCTAAGATAGGAGCTTTTGAATTTAAAAGTCTAAATACAGACTATGATTTTAAGCAAATAGACGACGGAGATAATAGTTATGGTATAGATACTGACTTAGCTAAAGCACCGAGGCTTTATGATGGCAAACTTTTCAAAACAGATGAGGACTCTAGTTCTATAGAAAAAGTTCTGAACTATGTATATGATCAGTCTAATCTTCCAGAAGCCACCCCAGAAGAGCAACTCAGGCTGCAGTTAATTTATAGTCTCCCGGCAACAGTTGTTGATAATATTAACCAAATTCCTTTGCAGGTCCCAGAGGGGGAGGATATCCAAAAAGGTTTTTATGCTTTAGGTAAAGTCGAACTAAGACTAACGGATCTCAAAGATGATATTAATAAAGGTTTTTTAACTAGAGTTCCTCCCGGAGATGCTAGGCATTATTATTCTGAGACTAATTCTGTCGCTAGTCTGAAGATTAATGCCCCTCGCTCAGACTCTTCTTCTGTACGCCAAGACCCCGGAGAGTTTTTTACAATTATAGAATATCAAGGGGTTTCTTTAGAGATAGATAAAGATCTATGGAATAGTATTCAGTCCAATAGTCTTACTGATAATGAATTAGCCTACCTCGGCAAACAAATACTTAAAGCGGCGGTCTTAGAGACGAACTTTCAAAGCCAAATAGCGACGGTCTTTCATGACAAGAGAACGGCTTTTGATGTTATTAATGGGGATCGTAGATTGGCAGATAAAAGTTATGATCAGATGACAGATTTAGAAAAACTTTTTGCTGGTATTGGTGCTAAAGCTAGGGGCGTAGCTGAGATAGTTGAAGAAGAGTTTAATTCACTACCAGAAGGATATGTTTTTTTGCACAAGACTGAAGATGAGGTTCCACCTAGAACTCAGGATATCAGGGGATACTTACCCCTCTTAGATGCTGATGGTTACCCAGTTTCAGAGATTGACTATTTGGATACTAGCGGTAAACCTAAAATTAATGCAGATGGTTTGCTCTTAGATAAAAATAATCAAGTGATCCCCAGAATGAGAAACGGAGTAGCATTATATGCTATTGAGTCTGGTAAATTAATTCGCACAGAAGATGATAGAGGTCCTCTACCTCTTATTAATAGTAGCGGGCATGTTGTTGAGCCAGAAGAGCTCAAACGCAATTCCGAAGGCAACCTTATCTATCCCTTGCAGGATAAGCAAGGTAGCAAAATCCGCCTCTTTAATGCTAAGGGCATACCAGTTTTTCAAGTTAAACCAAATCCTGACAAAGTTAAACAACAAATGGTTAATCTCAATGGAGAGAAGATTGTTACAACTTCTGTTGAGATTAATTCTATGGGTAAAATTCAAGCCCCAGATTTCGCTGAGCATTATTGGGATCTAGAATCTGCGCCAGAAGGCAAGGCTTATGTGGAGAGCGGGGCAACTAAAGTCCTTATAGACCAGTCTACAAGAGAGATCCAAGAGATATATAAGGATGGAGTCAAGATTGATTTTAAGGTAGGGGCTCTTTTGCGTTTGCCGAATAATGATCAATTACTTTTTGATCTTTTCCCAGACTCTCGCAAACTTAGTCCTCCAGAAGATGCTACTAAAGAACTTTTGACTATTAATGCTGGAGATTATGCTCCTGCGACTACTAGAGAGACTATAGTTTTAGGTGAAGATGGGTTAAGAGCAGTTTTAGATGAGACGGGGAGTTATATAGAGAGTTTTGTAAGGATAGACAAAAATTCTCAGCAAACTATTTATCAACCCAATATTATCAACCTTGCTCTGGATGAGGATTCTAAGCCAATTTCGTTATTAGATGGAGAGATGCTTCTAGCTAAGCTGGATATGAAACGGGTTAATCAAGCTGCTTCTGTTTATGCTCTTGAAGAACTTACCGCAAGTAAACTCAATACTCAAAGAGACTCAGGTAAATTACCAGAACCTCGGAAAGATGGTAGTTTGCCCGTGAAACCCTTGGCTCCACCTGAACTTAGACCAACGGCCTCGGCTATGATTTTAGCTGCGATGGGACAAAAAATCGTCCAGCAAGCTAAGAATCTTAAATATTTGGAGATAGATACTGCAAGACTAAGCAGATCTTCCAAGGCGGTTACTAATTTTAATAGCAAGCTTACAGAGATTAACTCTGGTTTCAAAAATGTGCTTAATACAGCTCTTCAAGAAACCCTAGAAGCGATCGCTAATCCAGAGGGCCCCATAGCCTTAGCCAAACAAGATTATGAACAAGCCCTCAAAGCTGCTGAGGATGCTGCTTCTAAGTCTTCTGATCCAGATAAAGACCCTCAAGTTATAGCGGCCAGATTAGAAGCTATCGCAGCTATGAAGACTTTTGCAGAAGCCATGAGATCCCTAGTGGATTCTGATACCAAAGCAGATGCTCTAGAGAATCAAGCTAAAGCGTGGTTAGAGAGAGAGAGCCCAGATTCAGTAGCATCTATGCTTGCTTCAGTTCATAACAACATGCAAGGTTTCTCCAAAGACATTAATGTATTTAATACTAGTATCGATAAGATTTTCGGACCCAAATCTTCTGGCGGGAATATGGACTCTAAAGCTATGAGAGAGTTATTTACTCTTACTTTTGTGTTTGCGATTTCAGAACAAGGGGAGTGGGATAGTGCTAATTCGGACTTTAATATGGAGCCATTATCATTAGAGGAAAGCTAGACTCGTTATACCGAACGACTTCTAAGAGGGTTTTTGACAGCATTACTAATAGCAGCACTAACAACTTCTAAGAATAGAGGGTGGGGTTTACCCGGCCTAGATTTGAATTCTGGATGAAACTGTGATGCTATAAAACAAGGATGCAGAGAAGGAGCCAATTCTACTATCTCTACCAAAAGCCCATCAGGAGAGCTTCCTGAGACTATGAGACCTTTCTCGGCGAGTCTTTCTCTGTAGAAATTATTGACTTCATATCTATGTCTATGTCTCTCGTAGATTGTAGATCTATCTTTATAGTTCTCAGGGTCTTCCCACCAAGTTTTAGAGTTAGCATAAGCTCTAGCAGCCAGACTACCTTCGATGAGTTTGCAAGGATATCGTCCTAATCTCATAGTGCCACCTTTGTTTTCTATACTGCTTTGTTCTTCCATGAGATGTATGACTGGATAAGGAGTTTGAGGTGCGAACTCCATACTATTAGCATTGGCTAGTCCTACTACATTGCGCGCAAATTCTATTACTAGGCATTGTAGTCCCAAACATAGTCCCAGTAAGGGTTTGAGGCTTTCTCTAGCGTAGCGAATAGCTAGTAGTTTACCTTCTATGCCTCTGTCCCCAAAACCACCGGGCACGCAGATCATATCTACATCACTAAGTTGTTGGATAGCATCTTCGTAGGAATTGAGTTCATCTGAGAGTATCATCTTGAAATTAATATCAAAAGCTTTTTCGGCAGCAGCATGCTTGAGGGACTCCACGACAGAGATATAAGCATCACCAAGTTTGACATACTTGCCAACGATAGCGACATTGAGAACACCTTTGTTAGGGTTTTTAAGTTTGTCTACAGTAACTCGCCATGAACCCAAGTCGGGGACTCGGTTCTCTAGGTTCAGTACTTCTAGAACTCTAGTGGCGAGACCTTCTTTTTCTAACTCAAGAGGTACTTCATAGATGGATTTACAATCTCTGCTCTGTATGATGTGAGCGGTACTTAAATCTGTGAACAAACTTAGTTTCTCGCGCAGAGACCTTGGGATAAGTTTGTCGGATCTTAATACTAAGATGTTGGGTTGTATGCCTTTGGAGCGCAGCAGTTCTACACTATGTTGGGTGGGTTTAGTTTTAAGCTCATTAGCTGCTTTGATATTGGGGACTAGGGTTACATGGATGTAGACTACATTTTCGTTGCCGACATCTTTGCGAAACTGTCTGATAGCCTCTAGAAAAATCGAACTTTCTATATCACCTACAGTACCTCCTACTTCTATGATGAGGATCTCAGCTTTGCTCTCTAGAGCAGCTTTGCGGATTTTGTCTTTGATTTCATTGGTTACATGAGGAACCATTTGCACAGTACCACCTAGATATTCTCCTTTGCGTTCTTTGGAGATTACATCCAGATAGATGCGACCAGCAGTAATACTATTGGATTTTTTGAGATTAGAGTCTATGAATCTTTCGTAGTGCCCCAGATCCAGATCTGTCTCTGCACCATCTTCGGTAACAAAAACCTCACCATGCTGGTATGGAGACATAGTGCCGGGGTCTACATTCAGGTATGGATCGAGTTTCTGGACTGAGACTTTGTAATCCCTCTCTCTGAGTAGCCTTCCGAGACTGGATGCCACTATGCCTTTACCCAAGCTGCTTACGACACCACCAGTTATAAAAATATATTTGGTCATGATTTAGCCTTAGTCATGCGAGGTATTTTGATATAGGTTCTTTCAGTGTCTGGGGCATTAGCGAGCATTGCTTCTATCTCTTCTGAGCTGCTAGCCTCTAGTTCATCTCTGCGCAGGACATGAGTAAACTCCAGAGCACCAACCATAGGATCTGTATGTGAAGTGTCCAGTTCTTGTAGGGTTCCAATATAATCCAAAATTTTGCCGAGATCTTGAGATAGTTTAGCTATCTCATCTTCATTGAGAGAAAGTCGTCCTAGTTTGGCTATTTTTAGGACATCCTCTCTAGATAAACTCATATATAAAGGATTTTAACATGAGCTGCCAACTTAGCAAAGCACCCGCCCCTGTAAAGCTCTAGTCAAGGTTAATTCATCTGTATAATCCAAATCTGCCCCTGAGGGTAGACCATGAGCAAGCCTACTGATTTGTAGCCAGTTTGCTTCTTCACTACTCAAAGACTCATCTAATAAACGCTTGAGATAGAGTATTGTGGCTTCTCCTTCTGTACTCAAACCTAGAGCCAGAATGAGTTCTAGCTGTCCTTCTTGTAGTAAATTTTTAGTTCTTTGGATCAAAGCCCCTATATTAAGGTCTCCAGCACTAATGGCATCCAGCGGTGAAATCACGCCACCAAGCACATGATAGAGCCCTTTGTATTCTTTGGTTCGCTCTATTGCAATGAGGTCCTTGACACTCTCAACGACACAAATTTCTTTAGCACTGTTGCCTCGCATTAGACAGATTTCGCAAAGACCCTCATTGCTAGTGAGATTGAAGCAACTATTACAGTATTTAATATTGTCTTTGGCCTCTTTAATTACACTCAATAATTTATTTACTTGCTCGGTGTTTTTTTTGAGCAGGGCGAAAGCCATTCTCTGAGCGGATTTTGGACCTAGTCCCGGAAATTTTCTAAACTCTTCAATTAAATCAGCAAGTGCTTTGGTGTATTCCAAGTAGCTAGAGTCCTATTTGTTTGCTGATCTTCAGCAGTCTTTCTCGACTTAGTTCAGAGGCTTTTTGGTTCACTCGACCTATGGTCTCGAGAATGGACTCCTCAATTATATGATGAGATAATTTTAATATTGCAGGATCTAGCTTCAAGGATTTATATTGACCATCTGCGCTCATAGTCAAATGTACCAAACCATTATCAGAAGAGGCTTCCAGCTCTTGTTGAGAAAGTTCTTCTTGAGCTTTAACGATATCTAGTTGCACTTTTTGAGCTTGCTGCATAGCTCTTTGAAGTTGCTCCCTGTCCATAAAGCTCATTCTAGCAAGACTTTTCCTCTTGACAAATATAAAGAAAAGGTTAATAATTTTAGAACCAAAGGCTCAAGGGAGCTTTTTTCATCTTGGAGAATTGTTTTTGAGTATAGGACTTGCTAAACATCCAATACATCCTTCTGTTCCTAGCCAAGGAGGGATTATTTTTGATGGACGGCCAATTCTAGCAGTTAAGCCAGATGACTCCACCGCAAATCGCAGGGATAGAAATTTCTTGCGAGATCACTTGGGGCGTTTTGCTAAGAAACCAGTAGAA
>CAZASO010000038.1:0-8409 GCA_964487825.1 uncultured Gammaproteobacteria bacterium | reverse complement strand
GAAGCCCTATCCACGGAATCCGCATTAATAATGGGTTCTGACCTCAAGTAATAGAGGGTTTTAACACCGAGGTCATGAGCAAGTACATGTACCTCATGCAGTTCTTTGCCACTGACTGGTGATTTGAAAAATAAATTCAAAGACTGAGATTGGCAGATATAAGACTGTCTTTCGGCAGCATGAATTACTAGTTCTCTCATATTGAGTTCATAGGCAGTTTTGAAGATATTTTTTTCTTCGGGGTTTAGGAAATCCAAACTCTGAATACTACCTTTGTGCTGGATGATCTCTCTCCAAGTTTCAGGATTGTTTCTGCCATATTTAGCTAGTAATTCTTCAAGGTAAGGATTTTTGACTAGGAAGCTGCCACTGAGCGTCTTCTGGAGGTAGGCATTACCTGCTATAGGTTCTATGCAAGGTGTGGCTCCACCACAAATCACAGAGATATTAGCTGTGGGGGCTATAGCCATGATGTAGCTATTGCGCTGGTCTCCACCATCAGGGCAGGGACCGCGTTCATCAGCGAGCTGCCTAGAAGCCGCTTTGGCAGCTTCATTGATGGCTTTGAACATAAGTTTGTTGAGGGCTCTAGCCTGCACACTCTCAAAAGGAATATGTTTTTTCATGAGTATGCCGTGATAACCCATAACACCTAGACCGATAGACCGTTCTCGCTGAGCGGAAGAGATGGCTCGTTTATAGTCACGAGAATCTACTCCGTAAATAAAATTATCGAGAATATTGTCTAGAGCTTTGACGGCAGTGAAGACAACTTTTTCTTTGTCTGCTTCCCACTCATCCCAAGTCTCCAGATTAAGAGACCCTAGACAGCAGACGGCAGTGCGCTCACGGTTGGTAGGTAGTGTGATCTCAGAACATAAATTAGATTGGTTGACTAATAAACCTTTTTGTTTGTGATGTTCTGGAACGGCTTTGTTCACTGTGTCCGTGAACATGATATAAGGTTCCCCAGTCTCCACGCGGTTTTTAAGGATTTTTTTCCACATATCGAAAGCATCTATGCTTTTGTAGATTTCGCCGGTGTGAGGACAGCGCAAATCAAAACTGGTTTTGGCTTTGCCTGCACGCATAAACTCATCTGTAATAATCACTCCGTGATGGAGGTTGAGACATCTACGATTATCATCACCGCCAGTAGGTCTGCGTATATCTATAAACTCCTCGATGTCTGGGTGCTGTATTTCCATATAGACGGCAGCAGCACCACGGCGAGTATTGCCTTGAGAGACAGCGAGAGTCGCACTATCCATAACTTTGAGAAAAGGAATAGTACCAGTAGACTTACCACCAGAGCTAAGTGGAGCATTGTGTCCTCTAACCTGAGACCAGTTTGTGCCTATGCCACCGCCGCCTTTAGCAAGAAAAGCGTTTTCTTCGTAGGTTTTGAAAATGTCTGAAATCGAGTCACCGACTATGTTTAGGAAACAACTAATCTGAGCGCCTCTGCTAGTAGCAGCATTGGTGAGTACAGGAGTAGCTGGCATAAAATGATTTTTGGACATCAGATCATAAAGATCTTGAGCTAGCTCTTTATCCCCGCGAGCTACTCCTGTTGCGACTCTTGCAAAAAAATTCTGAACATCCTCGCAGATTTTACCTTTGGCATCTTTGAGAAAATATCTGCTCCGCAAAGTCTCCAAACCAAAAAAAGTCATTTTGGAATCCCGACTCTCATCGAGCTGTATGCTTTTTTGTACACCTTTGTCGCCCCTATACTGAGGAGAATCCCAGCTTTTTTTCTGATAGACTTCCAGCTTAATCTCTTCCAGTAGGAGGTCCCTAGCTAAATCCAAATTATTATCGGAAAGAGCTTCTACAATACTTATTTTATGACCAGTATTTTTGATTGTTTCGCTTTGCATAATTAGGTTAGCTTCATTCTATACTGAGCTTAGGATCTGCTGTAAAACGAAGTTTTGAGACAGATGATATTATTTCATGCTAGGATAAAATTATTATGGTTATTAATTCTCTTTATAAAGCCGCCTCTTATATTGACTCCCCTTTACAAAAGCTGCTATACATTAAAGAATATAGCTAAGCGCAAAATCCGCTCCCGCTGCGCTTTTTTATAATCTAATGCGTATTAAAGAGATAGAACTAGATAATTTTAAGAGTTTTGGAGAGAAGACTAGTATCCCAATGCTTTCTGGTTTTACTACGGTTTCTGGTCCCAATGGTTCTGGAAAATCCAATGTCGTAGATTCTTTGATGTTCGCTTTGGGACTGACCAGTACTCGCAATATGCGTGCTGAGAGACTTACGGATTTACTCAATAATCTTACTGGACGCAAAGATTGTGCTGTCAAAGTCGTGTTTATAGATGATCTTAACGGACAAGAACTAGAAGTCAAACGCAGTATAAGGGTCAAAACCAATGGTTATGATAGTCGATATTTTTTAAATGGTGAGCCCAGTACTTTAACCCAGATCCATGACAAACTAGGGCACTACAATATTAGTCCCCGTGGTTTCAATGTGGTGATGCAAGGAGATGTGGCTTCTATCATCAGCATGAATTCTGTAGACAGGCGCAAAATCCTAGATGAGATCGCTGGAGTAGCAGAGTTCGATCGCAAAATAGAACTAGCTAACAAAGAACTTGAGGTTGTACTTGAGCGTATTCAAGGTCAAGAAATTATACTCAAGGAACTCAAAGAACGACTTGCTACTTTGCAAGAAGAAAGAGATCAGGCTATGGTTTATGCTGAGCTGAAAGAGCGCCGGAACCAGCTTGAGAAGCAGTTCCTAGCGGTTCGTATTAAACAAATCCGTGAGCAAGAAGCTAGTACTGCTAAAGAATTAGAGGACCTCAAAAAACTTCGCAATGATCTTCAGATAGAGAACAATACTATTACAGAAGACATGCTTCGCTATCAAGAAGACTTAAATAAACTTAGCGCAGAGATAGAAGTTCTAGGTGAGGGTAAGCAAAAACAATTAGGTCTTAGGCGTGAAGAGTGCAAAGAAATTTTGGCACGAGAAGAAAGTAGCTTGGAGTATGTTCTCAAACAAATCGAAGATCAGTTAGTCCAGCAACGCAAGCTAGAAAAAGAAATCAAATCGCTCAAAGATAGTCTCAAAAACATAGACTTCAAAGAAAAAGAATTTAGCCAAGAAGTGACTGTCGTAGAAACCAATATCCGCGAAGAAGAAGCTAAATATCAAGAAATTCAAAACAAAATCAGATCTAAGAGCGCTAGCAGTAATCTTAGTACCCAAGCTGTGATTGATGTTCAGGACAAATCCAATAAACTTAAAGAAGAAAAAAACGGTTTTGAAAATGAGAAAGCTCGCTTGGAAGAACAGATCAAGCTCATCAATGAAGACTTGCTTAAGCATAGAACTGAAGCAGAAAAACTCCTAGAACGCCTAGAAGAGCTACGCCGTAAATCTGGCGGGGCTATGAATTTAGATGCTCTTAGGGAGCAGATTGCTTTTCAATTAAAGAACTTGGAGGCTCTCAAAGAAGAACAAAAACAAAGCAAAGAAGAGCTTCTCAACCAAGAACGCAAATTGCGCGCCGTCCAAAGTAAAATAGACCAGCTCGAGGGACAAGAACAAGCCGAAGGCTCAGCTGGTTTTGGTCGTGGCATTGAGATGGTTTTGAGAATGGACGGAGTGCATGGTACTTTGGTTCAGCTTGGCTCTGTAGATGCTAAGCATCAAGTTGCTGTAGAAACCGCTGCTGGAGCGCGTCTCAGGGCGGTAGTGGTAGATGATGATTATGTGGCTCAAGAATGTATTGAGACCCTCAGAGAGCAAAAAGCTGGCAGAGCGACTTTTTTGCCGCTCAATAAACTCAAAGAAGCTCGTAGTTATCCCCTGCCTCAGGATAGTGGTGTTATAGGCTGGGCTTTAGATCTTGTAGATTTTCAAGAGCAGTACAGAGATGCTTTTGCTTATGCTTTTGCTGATACTCTCGTGGTCAAAAACATAGAAGTAGCAAGGCGTATGATAGGCCGTTACCGCATGGTAACAGCCCAAGGTGATTTGGTAGAACGGAGCGGAGCCATGACTGGTGGTGCTGCGGTCAAATCCAATATTCATTTTGGGACTAGCACGGAGAGCCAGTTCAAAAAACTCAATGAAGAAAAACAAGAACTAGAAAAATTTATAACCCAGCTTACTAATGAAGAACGCAGTGTGGAAGAGCAACTTGAAGAGACTAGGCAGAAACTAGATAGACTCAAAGAACAGCTCGCCAAGCGGGAAGCAGAGTCTGGTGTCTCAGGTGTTCAGATGCAGTCATTAGAAGAGAGCTACGAAAAAGCCAAGACAACAGTATCTGAGTCTAGTTGGAAGATATTTAAGATAGAAGAGCAGATGGAAGCCCTGAATGACAAAATCTTCAGCAAAGATCAAGAGATTCAGAAACAAGAATCTAAAATGCAAGAGCTGGCTTCTGAGATGAAAGACAGTGGGCTAGAGGCTTTGATATTAGAGAGTCAAGAAGTAGAAGTCGAGATCAAGCGTTATAGAGCAATGCTCAGTAACCTCATTAATGAATCTAAAGGTTTAGAGTCAGAGAAGAATTTTGCTATTCAGAGTATAGATCGCATTCAGTCTGAGATTACAGAGTCTTCTACCATAGTGTTAGACTTGGAAGCTCGCAAACCCATCTCTGAAGCGAAAATGTCTACTATCAAATTAGAGATAGACGAGATTAGTGCTGAGATAGAGGCTCTCAGGGTCTCATTGTCTGCAATGCAAGCCGAGCGAAACCAAGTCTCAGAGCGGCTTCTAGCTATAGGGCAGCGCAGAGGCGAGCTCAAATCTCTTATAGAGTCTACAGCTATGCGAGCAGTAGAAGCCAAGAAAAAACTTGTCTCTGTTCAGGAACATTTGGCACAGCTTTTGGAAGAACTTAAGGAGCACCCGGAGTTAGAGAATCTAGAGCTGCCAGAAGAAGATCTGACTAAACTTCAAGCAGAATTAACTCGTATTGAGAAAAAAATGCGCTCTATGGAACCAGTCAATATGCGGGCTGTAGAAGAATACGAAGAAGTCGCAAAGCGCGAACAGGAGATCGTAGAAAAACAACACTCTCTTAGCGAAGAAAGACAAATGCTGATAGACAGGATAGATAGTTACAAATCAGACAAAAAATCTGCTTTTATGACTAGCTATAACACTGTCAATGAGGGCTTTCAAGAGATTTTTGCAGATCTGTCTTTTGGACAGGGTCAGCTTATACTAGAAGATCCTGAGGAAGTGTTTAATGGGGGTCTTGTTATTAAAGCCCAGCCTCGTGGCAAAAAAATGCAAAGACTAGAAGCCATGAGTGGAGGAGAGAAATCTCTTACTGCTTTGAGTTTCTTGTTCTCCCTACAGCAGTGCAACCCAGCTCCTTTTTATGCTTTTGATGAAGTAGATTCAGCTCTAGATGGGGTTAATGTAGATAGATTGGCACGCAAAATCAGGCGCAATTCAGAGACGACTCAGTTCATAGTAGTAACTCACAGAAGACCGATGCTGGATCAGTCTGATAGAGCTGTGGGTGTCTCTGTAGGCAAAAAAGGCTTTAGTAAGGTTATAGGAGTCAAACAAATACATGAGCTAGGAGCTAGTGAAGATGAGCATTTGGCGGTAGCAGCATAAACTTGGAGAGTGAAATTGTCAGAGATTATAAGTAATGAGAATGATATTCAAGATGTAGCTTTGCCGAGCATGACTCTAGAGGCTCAGCTCAAGCAGCTAGAGACAGGTGAAGCTAGTTTGGATATTTTGGTAGAACTCGCTAAGGCTGGAGAGATAGATCCTTGGGATATAGATCTAGAGAGGATTACAGACAAATACCTTAAGGCGATTAGTCAGCGCAATGTCGCAGGTAAAGACGATACTTTGCGTGAAGCTGGCAAGGCTATTTTTTATGCTTCTGTGCTTCTGCGCATGAAAAGTGATATCCTGACCCATCAAGCTAATGAGGCTCTTAATATAGGTCATGGAGTAGATGGTTTTGCAGATTTGTTGGACGAGGATCTGGAAAGCGTATACCAAGTGAGTTTCAGGGATTTAGAGAAGGTTTTGCGTAAGCGCAATATTAGTAAAATCAAGCGTTTCCGTAAGATTACGCTTGCAGATCTTTTGGAGGCTCTCCAAGAAGCCAAAAGAGAAGAAGAAGACAGGGCTATTCGCAAAGCTCAGCAAAGATTTGAGTTTCTGAATGATTATGAGATAGTAGAGCCTGAGCTAGGAGATGATATCTCTGAGCTTACTCATTCTGAGAATCTTGAAGAAGCTATCACGAGAGCTAATGCTTTTGTCGCAGAATATTTATTAGACGAAAAAGGTGTGGAGTTCGAAGAATTAGTCAGAGTCTTGGGCTCTTGGTCTAATGCTTTTCTTGCTATAACTTATTTATCGCATGATCATAAAGTGTGTTTAGAACAACAAGAGATTTACGGAGAGATGTGGATACATGGGCCTCAAAGCTAAAATAGAAGCAATATTGTTTTTGAACTCTAACCCGCTCACAGCACCGGACATAGCTGCTCAGGCTCATGCGGATTTGGAGATGGTGCGCATAGCTCTTAGTCAGCTAGTTCAAGATTATGAAGAGAGAGAGGACTGCGGTTTGATGATAGATACTTCTAGTGGTTATCTACTCCAAGTGCGTGAAGATTATGAGAACCTCAGTCAGGATATTTTAGAGATAGAACTTAAGACAGGTTGCTTGCGTACTTTGTCTGTGATAGCCCTCAAAGAACCTATCCAGCAAGCTCAACTTGTTGATATGCGAGGGGGCGGTGCTTATGACCACATCAAAGAACTTATAGAGATGGGACTTGTCAAAAAACTTCGAGATGGACATAAGTATATTTTGCGCACCACGCCTATGTTCCATGAGTATTTTCGTATGACCGACAACGGTATAGAGTTGCAGACTATGCTCAAAAAACATAGCGAGAGGGTGAGATTTACTCGCAGAGAAGACCTTGTTGAAGAGGCTGAAACCCAGTCTGAGATTGAACATGCCTTGTGATTTCTATAGAATTGTTCAGATATGGGAAGGCTTTGATGGTTTTAGGTCTTTGCTCACTTCTTTGTATCGCATCGGCATCCCCAAGATAGATCAGAGCAGTCTTAATACCTTCTTCCCCGGACAGGGACTGAGAATCAAATATATTCCGCGCCAAGAAC
Source organism: uncultured Gammaproteobacteria bacterium (assembly GCA_964487825.1). GTDB lineage: Bacteria > Cyanobacteriota > Vampirovibrionia > LMEP-6097 > LMEP-6097 > CAZASO01. Next base: position 1,245 of record CAZASO010000038.1, on the reverse strand, counting down.
TTTACGATTCTATTATGCAACAGTTAGCTTCAACAGATCTTCATGATTTGATGAGAGCAGAACTAGAAGGACACAAGCAACTATTACTAGAAGTCAAAGACGACCTAATACTAGAAAGAGACACGACTCATTTTAGTTATGAATTCATCTTCAAAGGTGCAGAGCGAACGGAACATAGCCTTAGAGGTTTTGCCAAAGCCAAAAGTAAAACTTCTACTAGGCATGCGGCTTTACTTAGTTGGGAAGATGCTACTGATCCTATATTTTTTTTGGCGGAACTAGAGAATAAAACCCTTAGATTTCATATAGATTATGGTTCTATGGGTTTCGCTCTGATAGAAGAATTGGCAGAAGGTTTTAGGTGGACTCATAGTGCTAGTTCACTTTATTCGGACTTACAATCTGCTGAGTTTGGCTCAGTGATTATGTCCAAAGAAGACGGTTCTTTTGCTCTAGAGCAAGGTAATTTGGCTGCTGCACAAGCTCTGAGTCGGGCACGGGCATTGGGTCGTAATGGTAAGACTTTATTAGAGAATAATATCGAACTAGTCAAAATCTACAAAGCAGATCTAGAAAAACTAGTTTATTAGGATTTCATGTTTCAAGGCAAAATATCAGATAGACTCAAAGAGCGCGCTAGTAAAATTAAACTAATAGGTTTTGATGTAGATGGCGTTCTTACAGATGGTTCTATCTATATCGGCGAAGAGGGAGAGTTGGTCAAAAGATTTTATGCCTTAGATGGTTTAGGGATCAGGCTTGCTCATCGTTTTGGTTTGGCTACAGCCATTATCTCTGCTCGCAACAGTAAACAAACGGTGCGTAGGTTCGCAGATTTGGAAGTCAAAGAAATACATGTCGGTGTCGAAGATAAACTAACTTGTCTCCAAAACATCGCAGAGCGCATGGGTATTGCTTTTGAGGAAATAGCTTTTATCGGTGATGATAGTATTGATGTACCCATCTTAGAACAAATAGGACTAGCAGCCTGTCCCCCGAATGCACATTATTCGGTGTTTAAGCATATTCATTACATTACAGAACGCGCTGGTGGAGAGGGGGCGGCGAGGGAGCTTATAGATTTAGTTTTGTGGGTGCAGGGTAAGATACCTTAGGCTTGCTGTCTCACGCCGCATCTGCGCTCACTGTCTTGCAACTCATCTGCTGTGTTGCTCTTCGGGCTCGCAATACCGCATGGCTCGGCGCTTTCGGCATCGCCCAGATCCTCTGCTTGCGCTTGCAGAG
>CAZASO010000037.1:0-17032 GCA_964487825.1 uncultured Gammaproteobacteria bacterium | reverse complement strand
TAGCTCTGCAAGCGCAAGCAGAGGATCTGGGCGATGCCGAAAGCGCCGAGCCATATTGCGCGAGAACAAAGAGCAACAACGCAGCTGCGGTGTGAGGCAGCGAGCAATGCTAAAATATCCACCTATGGCTAAAACTAAAACCCCCTCCAAACTCGAAGGCAAAAAAGCCCCTTCTTTTAAGCTCCCAGATCAAAATGGCAAACTTAGATCCTTAGCGGATTATAAGGGTAAATACCTAGTTCTATATTTTTATCCCAAAGACATGACACCCGGCTGCACCATAGAAGCAGAACATTTCCGGGATAATATGAACAAACTCAAAAAACTCGGAGTCGAGATTCTGGGACTCAGTTGCGATAGTATTGCCAGCCATGATAAATTTGCCTGCAAATACCAACTTAATTTTCCTTTACTCTCTGACGAGAAACAAGAAGTCGTCAACAAATACGGTGTCTGGGTCTCCAAATCCATGTACGGTAAACAATACATGGGTATTCAGAGAGATAGTTTCTTAATCGGACCTGACTCCAAAATCATCAAACATTACATCAAGGTCAAACCCGAAGAACATCTCGCTGAGCTGATTACAGACATTGAAGCCCTATCTAACTAACGGGGCATTAAGTGCATCCAAAGGACCTATATAATCCTTTCTGAGAGGATGTCCTTCCCAATTATCAGGATTAAGTATCCTAGTCAAGTTAGGATGCCCCTCAAAATGAATACCTATCATGTCATAGGCTTCTCTTTCTTGCCAATTTGCAGTAGCAAATAAATCTACCAAACTAGCCAAACTGGGATTGTCTTTGGGGACTTTGACTCTAAGCTCTAGACATTGCATGTTGTTTGGGTTTTGGAAAAAATAAGCTAACTCATAAGCAGTTTTGACTTCAAAAGCTGTAATGAAATTCAAAAACATTCCTTTGTCTTTTTTAAGCTTAGCTGCTGCTGGGACTAAGTTCGAAGCAGAGATAGACAGAACTTCAATCGAATTAGCCATTGGCGGCAAGCTCTGAGCTTCAATATGAGCTGCACTAAGAAATCCGGCAAAACTATCAGCAATACTAGTCATAATCTAAGCTTAGAGTGGCAAACCTGTCTCCTCACAAACATCTTTTACCCCAGCATTATGAGACGCTGAAATAGCAGCTCTCTCTGAAAGCTTTTCACGACGAATTTTGCGCTGCAAAGTAAATAAACCATGTAAGAGTCCTTCTGGACGAGGCGGGCAACCGGGCACATAAACATCCACTGGTATAATGCGGTCTACTCCTTGGACTACAGAATAACTATCATGGAACATTCCGCCTGTAATAGTACAAGCACCCATAGCTATAACATATTTGGGCTCTGGAAGCTGCTGGTAGAGCCGAACTAAGGCGGGAGCCATTTTGCGAGTAATAGTACCTGCTGTGATAATGAGATCCGCTTGACGAGGAGTAGCTCTAAACACCTCTGAACCAAAACGAGAAATATCAAAACGAGACATGCCTACAGACATCATCTCTATGGCACAACAAGAAGTACCATAGGTCAACGGCCAAACACTATTGGATCTAGCCCAATTATAGATAGTATCCAAAAAGGAACCTACTGTAGTCACAAGCAGATTGCTCTTAAGGTCTTCTGGTATATCCAAATCTCTAGATTGAGGTAGTGGAACCTTAGTAGCAGAGAATAGTTCTTCTATATTAGCCATCCTAGAATGAGATTATATCAGCATCTCCAAAGCTGACTAGTCCCTTTGCTGGTTAAAATAGAAGTATTGACTGAAAAACCGAGCTTATTATTAATAGATGGCAGCAATTTAGCTTTCAGGATGTTTTTTGCTCTAGAGATGAGCAATCTCCGCAACGCTAGAGGAGAGGCTACTTGGGCTGTCTATGGAACACTCAAAGCTCTTTGTGATGCCATAGAGAAAGCCAATCCTAGTGCTATTGCCGTGGCTTTTGATTTACCTGAACCTTCATTCAGGCATGAATTGTTTGATGACTACAAAGCAAATCGACCAGACGAGATGCCAGAAGAGCTGAAAACCCAATGGCCTAAAATTAAAAGCCTCTTCAAACATTTACATATACCAGTTATAGAAGAAGCTGGTTTTGAAGCTGACGACATGATAGGCATCATGGCTCGAAAAGCAGAACGAAACGCCTATAAAGTTTTTATACTATCTGGCGACAAAGACCTTTATCAGTTAGTTACAGAAAATGTCTCAATGGCAGTCCCTCAGCGGGGTGGAGGGCTTAAGATCATGGGGCCTGCAGATGTCATAGAACAAATGGGCATTAGAGCAGATCAGGTCCCCGACTACAAAGGCATAGCTGGAGATAGCTCTGACAATATACCGGGGGTCAAAGGTCTTGGTCCCAAAGCCGCCATCAATCTACTGGGTGAATATGGAAGTCTTGAAAACATCTACGCAAATATAGACAAAGTAAGTCCTCCTAAAACCAAAGAAAAATTAATCGAACAAGAAGATAGAGCAAGACTATCTAAGCATATTGCAACTATCATCACTGATGATAGTCAAATCAAAAACGCAAACCTAGACCTTCAAGCTTGCCACTTGGAGGTGCCTGATACTACCGCTTTGGTAAGTTTTCTCAAAGATTTAGAGTTTATCAGCATTCTCAAGCGATTACCAGCCGTGCTCAAACCCTTTAACCAAGGCAAACTCGTTAAAGTAGATGTCGGTGAATTAGTGGAAAACCCTACAATAAAACAAGAAATTAAACAAATTCAAGCACCTAGTCTTGAGGATTTAGAACAGCCCTTGGAAGATTTACAGATAGAACCCTCTATCATACTTAATAAAACTCAATTCCAGAATATCCTCCAAGAACTAAAAACCACATCCGTCTATTCCTTGGATCTTGAAACGACTGGGCTCAATACTCTCAACTGTGAAATTGTTGGTTTCGCTTTAGCCTACCTCCAGCAAGGAGTACTCAAAAGCATCTACATCCCAGTAATCACAGAAGGCACTCTGGAATTGGGTTTGAACGACATCACTGAGGGATTAAAAAGTATCTTGGACGACAAGAGCAAACTACAAATCATCCAGAATGCCAAATTTGAGAAAAAAATCCTCAAGCGCTATGGCTTCAAACTACATAGCAATTTTTATGACACAATGCTCGCCAGTTATGTAGAAAACCCTTCCAACAAACATGGCTTAAAGGCTCAAGCCAAAAGAGTTTTCAAATGGCGAATGACAGAAATCGAAGAAATCATCGGATCTGGACGCAAACAAATTAGCATAGATCAAGCTCCTCTAGCAGATGTCGCCAAATATGCTGCTGCAGATGCTTTTGTAACTTATAAGCTTTATGAATATTATGAAGCAAGACTGGACAGCAATACCAAAGCCTTACTCACACACATAGAGTTCCCTCTCGTAGAAGTCCTTGCTAGTATCGAGACCACTGGTGTTGCTCTGAATGTAGAACATTTTCGCAAACTAGGATTAGAACTCAAAAACAAACTACAAGAGCTAGAACACAGTATCCATGCGCTTTCCAAGAACGACTTTAACATCTCTTCCCCCAAGCAACTCAGCTCAGTGCTCTTTGAGCAAATGTCCATTAAAGCCCCCGGTCGCAAAAACAAAACAGGAGCTTATTCTACGGATATAGAGACTTTAGAAACATTGCTTAGTGACGATGAGTTGAGCCAAGAACAAAAAACCTTCGTCTCTCAAATCATAGAATACAGAAGTCTTAGCAAACTCAACTCCACCTATGTAGATACCCTCCCTAACCTTATTTCCAAAGAAAGCGGCAGACTACATAGTGACTTCAACCAAGTAGTAACTGCTACAGGCAGACTAAGTTCCAGCAATCCCAATTTGCAGAATATACCCATCAGAGATCTTTACGGTAGAGAAATACGCAGGGGTTTCATAGCTCGAAACCCTGACTATAGCTTGATTTGTGCAGATTATTCACAAATAGAACTAAGAATACTTGCTCATATGGCTAACGAAAAATCTTTGATAGACGCCTTCAATAAAGAGCAGGACATCCACAAGAGAACAGCCATGGAGATTTTGGGCAAATCTGCTGAAGAGATCACAGAAGATGACAGGAGACTAGGCAAAACTCTAAACTTTGCTCTGATCTATATGCAGGGTCCTTTTGCTACAGCCAAACAACTAGGTATCTCTATGCCTGAAGCCAAACAATTTATCCACAAATATTTTAGTGCTTTCCCCAGCATAGAACCTTTTATGGATAAAATCCTCAAGCAAGCTCACCAAGATGGTTTCGTGGAAACTCTTTTCGGTAGACGCAGATATTTCAAAAACATCAATAGCCCAAACAAAATACTACAAAGAGAAGAAGAAAGACAAGCCTTCAACACTCCTCTCCAAGGCAGTGCTGCAGATATCATCAAAAAAGCGATGATAGAACTCTTCGCTAAGCTCCAGAATAAACACCCAGAAGCTCAAATCATACTGCAAGTACACGACGAACTAATAGTTGAATGCCCCTCCAACATAGCAGGAGCCGTAAGATCCCTAATGGAAGATACCATGCAAAACATTATCAAGCTCAAAGTCCCATTAACAGTAGATTCCAGCCTTGGTCCCAATTGGCTAGAAGCGGTTTAGTAACCTTTCATACTAAAATCAGAAGCTTTTACACCATTAATAAACTGTTTGAATTCCCAGTCTTCAAGGAGATGTTCAGAAACTTCCTCTGCACGAAAAGACACTTCTGCATCTGGACTAAAGAATGTTTCGAAAATATCTACAGCTTCCTCTGATCCCGACTCTATCTCTAAAACTTTGGCTTGGACTTCTGGATTAAGCTCCTCAAGTATAGATTCTGCAACAAAAATCGGGGCTTCACACCTCAAAGCCAATGCTATAGCATCACTGGGTCTAGCGTCCACAACAGTAGTATTTTGATTAGCATCTGTAATCAAAATAGAAGCAAAAAATGTTGTGTCCTCAAAAGAATTAATCTCTATAGAATCTATAACCGTACCTAAAGTGTCCACTAAATCTATCATCAGATCATGAGTCATAGGTCTTTCCATTTCAAGACCTTCAAGACCTCTAGCTATAGCTTGTGCTTCTGCTTGTCCTATCCAAATAGGCAGAGTATATTTATGCTCTTCGTCATGAAGTATTACTAGAGGTACATCGGACCTCATATCAAGCGCAACTCCTGTAACGAACATTTCAATCATGATCTATCCCCATTGGCTTATTTATACCCAATAAAGCCCAAAGCGTTTAACTAAGCCATTTGTAGGATAGGGCTATTAGGTTTAGTTACAAAAATGGCTTGTCTATTAGACTTGTTGATTACAGAGATTAAGAACCTTAATTAAAGCACTCGCTTTGTTGTAGGTTTCTTGATATTCTCGCTCTGGAATAGAATCCGCTACTATACCAGCCCCTGCTTGGATATGTACTCTATCTGGCTCTATAACTAGGGTTCTAATCATAATAGCTGTATTAATAACCCCGTCTAAGCCCAAACAACCTATGACTCCACCATATGACCCACGAGCTTCTACTTCTAGCTGATGAATGATTTTGATAGCCTCTATTTTGGGAGCCCCACTAAGAGTTCCTGCTGGGAAACAGGCTTTGAGCAAATCTAGTCCTAACTTAAACTCTTGTCCTGGATTGGCTTTCAGCTTAGCTATCACAGAACTCACTATATGCATCACATGAGAATAGCGCTCGATAATCATTTGTTGAGCAACTTTCACCGAAGCTGCTAAAGCTAGCCTACCAAGATCATTACGAGCCAAATCTATAAGCATGACATGCTCTGCTATTTCTTTGGGATCAGACAACAGAGCCTGAGCATTGGCTTCATCTTCAGCCAAACTCTGACCTCTAGGATATGTACCTGCGATAGGACGAATCTCTGCAAGATAGTCACCATGAGGGTCCTTACTGGATTTAACTAACATCTCTGGCGAAGAACCAAGCAAGGTAAATCTGGGTTGAGCTTCTGAAAAATCATAAACATTGTAGAGAAAAAGATAAGGGGAAGGATTGACCAAGCGCAAGATTCTATATACTTGAGCTGGATCTACACTCAAATCAACACTAAGCTTGCGAGACAACACCACCTGAAAGACATCTCCCTCCACGATATGCTCTTTGGCTTTAAGTACCATCTCTTCAAAAGCTTGCTGAGAGACATTTGAGCTAAAAGACAATGCTGGAGTGCTTTTCTTAAGTTCTTCCAGCCCCTCTGCCAAATCATAGTCTGCTGATTTTGAGACTCTAGACAAACAAGACTGAAGTTCAGCGATTTGGGTCTGATTATAATCCTTAGCACTCATGGTTTCAGACTCAAAACTATTGGAGATTAAATATATTTTGCGTTCTACTTTATCAAAGACCACCATCGTACCAATGAACTGCATATACAAACTAGGTCCGCTAGAAGTCAATCCCAAACTTGGTTCTATGTCAGTAACAGATTCGAAAGTAAAAAACCCAACAAAACCTCTATGGAAGAACTCTAGACTCGCACTCTTAGATTCTATCTGGGCCGCATATTCTAAAAGACTGTCATAAGAATTAGATTTGATAATCTCCAAAGCTTTATAACCCAAAAAACTATAACGGGCTATTTTTTCTGGGCCTTCGACAGATTCAAACATAAAAGCATCAGGAGAATGCTTAAGCAACTCAAGATATAAATCCAGAGGGTCTATATTATCCTTCTGCTCCAAGCATAGATAATCTGAAACGAGAAATTTAGGCACTGGGAGCCTTCTCCTTGGCTGTTTGCGGGATTATTTGGGCATGAGCAAGAAGGGCTACGAGGTCTTTGCGAACCGAGGCTAACAAGTCCTCAAACATAGCAAAGGCTTCTTTTTTGTATTCTATGAGCGGGTCTTTCTGTCCATAACTTTGCAAATGTATCCCATCTTTGAGAGAGTCCATGGAATGTATGTGCTCTATCCATTTGGAGTCTATAACATGAAGCATAATCTGCCGCTCAGCTTCTCTAATTACAGAAGTTCCGACTTCTTGTTCTTTGCGAGCCAAAAGTTCTAAGGCAGCTTGTTCAAGAACTAACAAGAAATTGTCATAAGATTTATAGATTGCTATAAATTCAGAAGCATCTTTGACTCTAACGACATTAGCTCCAAAAAATAAATCACTAAAGTCCACCTTGAGAAGCTCAAAGACTTGTGCCATATGGCTTATAGGCTGATGCTCATCTGTAGTAAACCAAGTCTCAACAGGATCATCAGGCCCCATATGAGCGTAAACTATCTGTTTAACTCTGTCTTGGAACATACGCAAAACACTTTCATGAATGTCTTCACCTTCAAGAATTGAACGGCGTTCCCTATAAATGACTTCTCTTTGAGTGTTAATAACATCATCATACTGAAGAACATGTTTTCGAATATCAAAATGATGTGCTTCGACTTTCTTTTGGGCATTGTTAATAGCCCCGCTTACCATAGTGGCTTCTATGGGCAAATCCTCGTCTGCCTTAAGCAAATTCATCACAGCGATAATTTTGTCTCCACCAAAGATACGCATCAAACTGTCTTCTAGAGAGAGATAGAACCTAGCTGACCCCGGATCTCCCTGACGAGCGCAACGCCCTCTAAGCTGATTGTCTATACGCCGACTCTCGTGCCTCTCTGTACCTATGACATGCAAACCACCTAGAGACTGGATTTGAGCTTGGGCTTGGCTATCTATTTTCTCAAAATCCACATGATTGGGGTCGCTAGATAAAAATCCACCCAAAACAATATCCGTACCTCTACCAGCCATATTAGTCGCAATGGTAATCGCAGAGAGCTTTCCTGCCTGCCTAATAATATGAGCTTCTTTTTCGTGATGTTTGGCGTTAAGAACACTAAACTGAAGTCCCGAACGGATTTTATCGAGCACCATTAGAACACTAAGTAAACTTTCTACAGCAAATTTAAGTTCTTCGTCTTTGGTCCAAACATCTGCCAAAAGAAAATGCACCATATTGTCTTCATCAACTCTCATATGGCTAGAAAGCAATCCCTCAGAGCTTCCTAGGGGAGCTGCAAAAAACGACAAAAGATCAATAAGCCTCAGATTAGCTGGTCTGTCTAGCTTCGGTAGCAAACTGCTTATCTGCTCTTGGAGTTTGTGTTTTTCTACTTGTTTGAGAAATCTTTTGAGCCGGGACTCTAGAATTTGAAGGGCATAGATAGGCTTAGATAAAAGATTAGCTATATACTCAGATTTATCAATGCTTGTAGTGCCGACCAAGACTGGTCTTTGAAGCCAATTGGCTCTTACGATATCTTCAACAACTGCGAAGTATTTGGATTTTTCGTTTTTGAAAACAATATCATTAAGATTTTTGCGAACACAATGTTTGTTGGTGGGAATAACCAAAACAGGTAGATTATAAATTTTGGCAAACTCTTCTGCTTCTGTAGCAGCAGTACCAGTCATACCAGCTAGTTTTGGATAAAGCCGAAATAAATTCTGGAAGGTAATACTAGCCATAGTGAGAGTTTCTTCTTGGATCTGAACCCCTTCTTTGGCTTCAACAGCTTGATGCAATCCATCTCCCCAGCGACGCCCCTCCATCAGACGGCCTGTAAATTCATCGACTATAACGACTTCTTTGCGTTTAGTTTCTGGATTGTCTTTGACTATATAATCAACATCTCTACTAAAAAGCTCTTTGGCTTTGATGGCTTGAATAAGATGATGGGCAAGGTTAGTATTGGGATCCCACAATTCTGGGACTTTGAGACTTTGCTCTGCTCTATGTATACCAGCATCAGTTAGGATGACATTGCGAGTCTTCTCATCTACATGGTAATCTGCTGTCAAATCCTTCTCTGATAAACCTTTGCTTAGAGTCTCTGCTAATTTGGACATGGTCTTGTAGATACCTTGACGATTAATATCAGGGAAACCACTAATAACCAAAGGTGTACGCGCTTCATCTATCAAGATACTATCTACTTCGTCTACGATAGCCATCCAATAAGATCTCTGAACGCAGGAGCTAAGTTTGGTCTCCATATTATCTCTGAGATAATCAAAACCAAACTCGTTATTGGTTCCATAACAAATATCACAGGCATAAGCTTCTCTTCGTTGAGACGGGCTCACTGAGTGGATTACAAGACCCACACTAAGACCCAAAAATTTATAAAGCTTGCCCATCCACTCAGAATCTCTACGCGCCAAATAATCATTAACTGTAACTATATGCACGCCTCGTCCAGTAAGAGCATTAAGGTAGGCAGGGAGAGTACAAACCAAAGTCTTACCTTCTCCTGTCTGCATCTCAGCGATACCTCCGTGATGAAGCTGCAAGCCACCTATAAGCTGCACATCGAAGTGACGCATCTGAAGCACTCTGCGACTGGCTTCCCGACAAACAGCAAAAGCCTCGGGCGCGATCTCCTCTAAAACCTCAGAGAGTACTCTATCTCTAGTGTTGCGAATTTGACCGGGCATACGCGGTACATCATCTGGAATAAGGATTTGATTATCAGAAGCTTCAAGTCTCTTAGCTATTAGTTCTCGAAAGTATGAGGTTTTGGCTTGAAGCTCTGTATCACTAAGCGCTGCGATCTCTGGCTCAAGAGAGTTGATCCGCTCTACGATAGGACTATAACGAAGCAAAAGCTGATCATTAAAATTACCAGATAGGGCTTGTTTGATTTTAGAGACTATGAAATTCAGCACTAGAGACGATTATAGCTTAGTAATCATAGTCTTTAAGCATTACTCTTAATTTCTGAAGAGACTTCATGTGAAGCTGACTAACTCTAGATTCCGAGATATCTAAGACAGCCCCTATCTCCTTAAATGTTAATTTTTGATAATGATACAAAGCCATAATCAAGCGCTCTCTCTTGGGTAAGCGGTCCAAACATTGACTGAGTTTTTCTTTGAGAAAGCCACTATCTACCTCTTCTTCTTGACTTATGCCAGATGATGCAACCTTATCTACAAGAGAAATAGAATCATCTATGGATTTACCATCTTCTGGCATATCCAAAGAAAATATCATCGCCGCAGCCTCTTGCCTAATGTTATTCAGGTCTTCAGCATTGATTTTCAGAGCATCTCTAATCTCTTCTTCCAAAGGACTTCTACCTAGTTTATGCTCAAGATCTGCGACAGCCTCATTAAGTTTCTTAACTCTTTGACGACGACTACGAGATAAAAAATCTCTAGATCTAAGGAAATCTAATATCTCCCCTCTAATTCTAGTTAAAGCAAAAGTCTCGAAAGAACATTTTTGCTTGGGATCGAATCTATCAATAGACTCTATGAGCCCTATCGTTCCATAACCTATAAGATCCTCTCTATCAAAATCAGCAGTCTCTATATAAGGGAAACGCCCTACAACCCAATTAACAAGATAGGCATATCTTCTAATGAGTTGATCTCGAACCGGATAAGGTTTATTTTTAGTTGTGTAGAGAGCCCACAATCTCTTATTGTCTTCTTTGGCTTGAAGCCTATCATTCTGCATTTCTACAGACATCACTAAAGATTTTGATTTTGATTTATCCCCCTTCATTGAGCATGGCCTCCAGTTTATTCAAAGCTTCGCGCTTGTTTTGTAATTGTTTTTTGAGAGCTTTTCTTCTTCTAACTCTTTCTTTTTGAAGAATATGCATTTGTCGTATTTGCAGTCTATGCGAGAGCGTCTTGCCTAATACAAAACCCACAATCCCAGTCAGAATCGAGTATTGAAGAGCTTGGTTCAGTAGATCTATAATCACCAAATCCTGAGAACCTACACTAAGAATTTTGACAATCACATAAGCAAAGAAAAAAAGCAAATATCCCAATAAAGCTAATTTTGGAGCCAGACTGTTATAGACCTTAAACTCTTCTAAAATACATTTTCTAAGTTTTTCCGTGGCTGGGTTCATTGGTATATGGCTAAAAATAGTCCCCTATCGAAAAATCCGACTACTTCAATATTCCAAATGCAGAGCAATAGCTCTTCATCTAGATGGTGTAGAAGAGGCTCTAGGACTAGGTTAGGTGTATAGAATCGCGGTCAAGACACCATCCATAATGATGATGGCAACCATAATCATGGCTGTAGCAGCTGTAGTAGAAAGCCCAACCTCTCTGGCTCCACCTCTACAATCCAGACCATAACTAACACTAATCAAAATTGCATAAAGAGTAAAAATCTCTGTTTTGAGAAGAGGATAAAAATATTCTTTCATGGATAGCTCTCTCCAAGCCTGATCCAAGAATTGCACTGGCTCAAGCCCAATAGAGACCCATGATACAAGCAAACCAGAAGCAAGACAGGTAATCAGGGCAATAGCGACGAGCAAAGGTCCCAAAAAGAAAGTTGCTAAAAGTCTTGGAAGCAATAAATAGTAAACAGGGTCTACCTTCATAACCCGAAGCACATCTATCTGCTCTGTCACAGTCATTGAAGCTGTCTCTGCTGTAATTGCAGTTCCACAACGAGCCGCAATAGCAAAAGCTGTAAATAAAGGTAAGATCTCCCTAAGGTCAGCAGTAGAAATCAAAGCCCCAATCAGCTCACGGCCCCCTCTGCTATTGAGTTCTACAGCAATATTAATGGTTAATATCATGCTGGCTAAAGCCGTCAGAGATATCACCATGGGTAAGCATTCATAACCTATAAAAACAAAATGCTTTTTGGTTTGAGCATAGTCTACTTGCCCCTTGATAAGGAAATAAAAAGCTGTGATTAGTTTTTTGATGGCGGAACCCTGTATCTGGAGAAACTCCAAACAAGGATTAAATATAAGCTGATACAAAGCCATAAAAGAAGTCTAGTCTATTATTAGTATAAATGGAACTAGATTGGTCTAAACTAGCCAAAGAAGAACTAGATTGGTCTCAAGATTTTGATCAAATCTTGGATGACCGTAACCCTCCTTTCTATCAATGGTTTCTCAATGGAAAGCTAAATATCTCTGAGAATTGCCTAGAACGCAATATTAAAGCTGGTCTTGGCAAAAAGACAGCAATTATATTTGAAGGAGAAGCGGGAGACAAACAAACTTTAAACTATGAAGAATTATTAATAGAAGTCTCAAAACTTGCTAATGCCCTTATGGAGTTAGGTCTCGTGAAAGGGGATAGAGTCGGCATTTATATGCCACTCTGCCCTCAAGCCATCATAGCCATGCAGGCTTGCGCTAGACTAGGCCTCATTCATAGTGTGGTTTTTGCTGGGTTCTCTAGCACCGCGCTACAAGACAGACTCAAAGACTGTGAAGCCAAACTCCTTATTACAGCAGATCTACTATTACGCAAGGGCAAAAGTATTAAGCTCCTCGAAATAGCCCATCAAGCAATACAAGGTCTAGAAACTTTGGAGCATATGATTTGTTTTAGTAGACTCTCCGCCTTAGAAGCAGAGATCTCTATCCCAGCCACTTATGCCATAGAGGAAGCTAAAGAGCAAATCCAAAACTTAAAACTTCAACTCAAAAACAATCCCCGTCTGGCTTTCTGGGATTGGACTGAATTGTGCTCTCGTCAAGCAACTTATGCTACAGCTCTAGCCCTAGATGCTAATGATACTAGTTTTATACTCTACACCAGTGGTAGTACAGGCAAAGCCAAAGCCATAGAACATAGAGTCGCTGGTTATTTACTCTGGGTCAAAATCACTATGAGGCTAGTATTTGACATTAAGCCTGAAGATGTATATTGGTGTAGTGCTGATATTGGCTGGATCACAGGACACAGCTATGTAGCCTACGGACCTCTAGCCGTAGGAGCTACTCAAGTAATCTACGAAGGTGCTCCTAACTATCCAGACAAAGATAGATTCTGGAACATCATTGATAAATATTCTGTCAGTATTTTTTATACCGCACCTACCGCTATTAGATCTTTTATCGAATGGGGTGATGCTTATGTCCTCAAACATAAACTAAGTAGCCTCAGATTATTAGGCTCAGTCGGTGAGCCCATTAGCCCAGAAGTGTGGCAATGGTACCACGACATCATAGGCAAAGGACGCTGCCCCATAGTAGACACTTGGTGGCAAACCGAAACCGGGGGAATCATGATCTCCACCTTACCCGGTCAACCCATGAAGGCCGCTTGGGCAGGTAAAGCTCTGCCGGGCATATCAGTCACCATCAACGAAGAAGGTCTCTTGCTCATAACCAAACCTTGGCCTTCTATGCTCAAAGGTATTTTCAGGCAGCCTCAACTCTACATAGATAATTACTGGAAACGAGTCCCCAACTGCTATACGGCTGGCGATGCTGCCCACCAAGACAGCGACGGCTATATCAGATTAGATGGTCGCATAGATGATGTAATTAATGTCTCTGGTCATAGATTAGGCACTGCAGAAATAGAATCAGCCTTGTTGAGCAGCGATGCAGTCGCAGAAGCTGCTGTCGTCTCCATTCCTCATCACATCAAAGGTGAAAGCATCATAGCTTTTGTAAACTGCTCTGGGACTATATCTCAAGGCTCTAAGCAGCAACTTAGCCAAGAGCTTATTGAGCTAGTCTCATCTCATATCGGAGCTTTTGCTAGACCAGAAAAACTAGTCCTAGTCTCAGCCCTACCCAAAACTCGATCTGGCAAAATCATGCGTAGACTACTTAAAGATATAGCTCAGTCCAAAGAAATACACGGAGATCTTAGTACTCTAGAAGACCCCAGTGTTATAACTCTCTTGGAGAGAGAGTTTGCTCTAGCCTAATGTCCCCTTAAAACTTCGTTTTTCAGCGCATCCTTAATAGCTTCCAAAGCTTGCTTAAGCTTAGAAGCATCCTTGGCTCCAGCTTGAGCAAAATTAGCTTTGCCACCACCATTACCAGAACAAATCTGAGCTGCCGTTTTGACTAGAGTAGAACAGTTGTACCTATCAGTTAAATTATCACTAGCCAAAGCCATAAAAAGTAATTTGGTTTCAGAAAAAACATAAGACAAAAATATCAGAACATCTCCCTGAAAACTAGACCGCAAGCGCTCTGCAAAAGATTTAATGCTATCAGCATCTAAATCATCCGCTTGAATAAAATCATTGAGTTGAAAAATCAAAACTTTATGATCTTCTTTGTCTATCGCTTGGGACTGTAAGACTGGGATCTTCAGCGCAAGAGTGGTAAGAAGCTCTTGCTGTCTAGCTTTGAGGGCTTCTGCTTCCTTGAGTTTAAGCTCAGCTAGCTTAATTTTCTCTGCGGCTTTGCGCTGCTCTTCTTGGAGGTAGCGACCAGCCACATCACTAGCTAATAGTTTGATGCGGCGAATACCAGCAGCAACAGAAGATTCTGAGACTATCTTAATGTAGTCTATCTCGGAAGTCCTAGAAACATGAGTGCCCCCACAAAGCTCCACCGAAACATCTCCCATCATAAGAACTCTGACTTGAGTATCTCGGTCGTATTTATCTTCAAAAAAAGCCAAGGCTCCAGAAGCAAGAGCTTCGTCATAAGGCATTAAACGAGTTTCAACTGGATAATCAGCCTGAATCCAAGCATTAATCTGAGTTTCCAGAATTTCTATTTCTTGAGAAGTTAAAGCTCTTTCAAAATTAAAATCAAATCTAGTATACTGAGGTCCAACTTGAGAACCTGCTTGCTGAATATTTGGTCCCAAAAGCTTACGCAGAGCGGCTTGCAATAAATGACAAGCACTGTGGTGGTAACGAGTAAGACGGCGGGACTCAGGATCCACGCAAGCCAGAAATTCATCACCAACACTAAGCCGAAAACTCGGAGCATTGGCGAAATTAACTTTATGTAAGAATAAATCTTGGAACTTTTTAGTGTCTTCCACATCTATAGAAGCAGTTTCGCCTATTAGTTGTCCCTTGTCTCCTTCCTGTCCACCAGACTCTGCATAAAAAGGAGTCTTGTCTAGAATAAGCTGAAAGCTCCTGTACTCTCCTGTATCAGGAGCTTTTGTTTGCTCAGGACTAATCCAAGAGCAGGCTTGAGAATCTGGATCCAGTATCCCGAGAATGCGAACTTGGCTCCGTTCAAGTTCGTAACCTAGAAATTGAGTTGCTGGCAAACCAAGACCAGAATATAAACCAGCTTTATCTATGGCTGCAACCGAAAAAGCCCCTGTGTTAGAAGCCTCTGAGTGTCTGGTTTTGGCAGCTTCATAAGACTCTAGGTCTATCTTTAATCCTGCTTCTGCAGCTATCTCTTCTGTAATCTCCAGAGGAAAACCATAAGTCGAATACAAATCAAAAACAAAATCCCCACTCAAAGTAGAAGATTTATTCTCTTTAATAAAAGCCTCCAAAATCTCCAAGCCTTTTTTGATAGTTTTAGAGAATTGTTCTTCTTCTTTGTAACAAATCTCTCTGATAAGATCTTTGGCAGCCAAAAGCTCTGGATAGGCTTGGCCATAGCTTTCTACAACTACATCAGTATATTGATATAGCTGCGCTTGAGCTTTATCACTCAAAATTAGAGCAAAACGAGATGCTCTACGAATAATCATCCTCAAAACATAAGCACGCCCAAGATTACTAGGTCTCACACCATCAGCTATCAAGAAGCAAAGACAACGAAGATGATCTGCAATAATCTTGAGATAGAGATCTTGCTTACGCTCCAAATCGGAACTGGCTTTGAGTCCTTTATAAGAGATATTAAAAGCTTGAGCTAGAGCATTGAGTATCCGAAACAATTCATCAGTCTCAAAACTATTATTAACGCCCTGTAATATAGTTGCTATACGCTCTAGCCCAGCACCCGTGTCTATATTGCGTCTGAGCAAAGGCTGATAGTCACCAGTCTCAGTTTTTTCAAACTCCATAAAGACCAAATTCCAAATCTCAATAAAGCGTTCATCATGACCATAAGTCATATAATCTGGACCAAGGTCATAGTAAATCTCACTGCAAGGACCACAGGGACCACTAATACCCGGAGGGCCCCAGAAATTATCCTTGCGCCCCAAGTGCCAAATCCGCTTCTCTAGTGCTTTTGAGCCAGAGCCATCAGCATTAGGTCCATCAAAAGTTGTCTCTAAGTCTATCTGATGTTGCTTAGAATAATCCTGCAAAAGCTTAAGCCAAATATCATAAGCATCTTTATCAAAAGGATTAGACTCATCACCAGCAAAAACAGAAACAAAAAGTCTAGAAGCTGGTAACTTGAGTTCTTGAGTAAGAAATTGCCAAGCCCAAGAAATAGCTTCTGACTTAAAATAGTCTCCAAAAGAAAAATTACCCAACATCTCAAAAAAACTATGATGACGAGTAGTACGACCTATATTATTTAAGTCACTATCTTTACCTCCAACTCTGACACATTTCTGGATAGTCACTGCTCTTGGTGGCTCTGGGACAGGAGCAGCACCCATAAAAATAGGAACAAACTGTAACATACCAGCAGCAGTAAGTAAAAGAGTAGGATTGTCAGGAACTAGAGAAGAACTCTGTACAAGCCTATGTGGCATAGGCTTAGAAGCCGCATCCAGACTAACAGTCTTGCTAGTAAAAAATTCTATCCATTTACGACGAATCTCAGCACAAAGCATCTCAGGGATTAGCCTCTCGCTTAGAATCTACTATTCTAAGCCTCTCTCTTTCTTTACGGCGCTCGTCTTCTTCGTGTTTTAGTTGAGCTTCAACCCTCTCTGGGCTACGAGATCTGGCTATGGTTTCGAAGTCCTCAAAAGGAATAAAAGCTAGTTTACCATCACGAATCTGCTCTATGATATCGAAAACCTCAGCTCTATCTAAAGTTTCTTTTTGGAGAAGAATCTGAGATAAACCCATCAACTCATCTTTATGAGTCAATAACAGAAGCTTAGTTTCAGCATAAAGCTCATCTACCAAAGTTTTGATCTCAAGGTCTATCTTGGCAGCAAAATCTTCACTATAGTTTTTGAGATTATAGCTCTGCCCCAAAAATTCACTACCCTGCCTCTCACCATAAGATACTAGCCCAAGCCCTTTATTCATGCCCCATTGAGTGATCATGGCTCTAGCAATAGCCGTACAGCGCTCCATATCATTAGAAGCTCCAGTACTGACATTTTCTTTACCGAAGATGATTTCTTCAGCAGCCCTACCAGCCAGCA
>CAZASO010000036.1:0-17616 GCA_964487825.1 uncultured Gammaproteobacteria bacterium | reverse complement strand
AGGACTTGCCAAAGGCGAGATAATGTATTAATATATTATATTATGGCCTTTGAGCCACAATTTATTTTTTTTCTAATCTGCTCTTTAGCAGTTTGTTTCCTAGGGCCACAGGTGGTGCAGGTCAACAACGCAGATGGACAACAAAGCCATTTCGTAACAAGTCTATTGGAGTCACTCCTAAGTGCTAGTATGGTGACATCGATTTTTGAGAACAGCAAAAATGAGCATCGTGAGGATGAGCATAACAACGCAGATGGGACTTTTCGGACAGGCTCTAAGATGATATCGAGAGGTGGCTTGAGATGAATGCAGTATCAGGACTGACAGGCTACAACACTGCTAGGACTCCTTCTCCTTCACGAGTGGCAGCCCAACCCAGCCGACAGATAGTTCCCGAAGAACGGACAGACCCCACAGCATTAGTAGAGGTTGTTAAAGACCAAGTCAACCATACAGTAAGAGAGCTAATACTTGCCAATTTCAAAGGAGCAGCTGCACAGTTAGCAATGCTACAAGCTATACCTTGGCTGGGACCTAAGATTATTGAATGGCTAGATGGGATAGCGTATAAAGCAGCAAATAAGATTCTTGGGCAACAATCTAAGCCATTAGAGCGAGTTGTTTCAAGGATCATGAACGAGCCAGAGAATTTACTTGATGAAAGTCAAGACTTGCTGCTGTCATTTTGGGGCAATGAGAAGATGACTGGTGTCAGAGACTTGCAGAAGAATCCCAAAGATTTACTCAATCCCCAGAAAGTTTTGGACGCGATGAGATCTGTTTTTGGGAGGGAATTTTTGAATTATCCTTGGCTTAATGGATCTATGAAGGCAGTAGCCAAGTTCTTAGAAGTCCCTGAGCAAAAGGCTTTGGAGGCTTTACCTAAATTCAAACAAATACTTTTTAAGTTGCCTAAGCCAGCTAAGATTGTAGGACTTGCTCTCGCTGGAGCCGTGGCCCTCAAAATAGTTCTTAAGCTTATAGCATGGCTTCTAAGGCTGGCTACCACTGCTTTTGCGGCTGTGACTGGTTTTAAGTTTTTCAAAAAACATTTAGGTGCAGCAGCAGCTCAAGACAATAAGCCGGGAGGAGGAGGTCTTTTAGATCGCATAAAAGCTGTCTTTAATAGTGATAAAGCTAGGAAAGCTATGGACATGGCCAAGCAAGTGGCTAATGGAGCTGCCTCTGGTAATCCAGCAGGTGCTGCTTTGAATGCTTTATCAGGACTAACTAATAATCCAGCTTTATCAGGACTTGCTAATTTGGCTGGAGCTGCGGGCGGCGGCAATGCTCCCAATAATCCACTTGGGGCTTTAGCAGGGCTTTTAGGTGGCGCTGCTCCTAAGACATAAGGACCTGCATCTGGGAGCAAGGCTAAGTCTTGGTCCCAGTTAAATTTAGAGTCTGCGATCGTCATAGCGACTTACTTGCCTCAAGGCGCTCAGCAGCTGGGATTTGAGTGGGATCACAATGTTAGTATAATAAACCTGTTACGAAATAGGCGTTTTGCTCCAGATGCTAGGCAGCCAAATCCGAGCAAGCGGAGTGTATATGAGACATAATGAGGATTGCAAGAGTGCAGGTCAACAACGCAGATGGACAAAAAAGCCACTTCTATTTTGATGACTAAAAAACTTCTTAACAAACAAGAGATTCTAGAGGCTATTTCCAAAGCCAAAACCGCTGTAGTTCTAGCACATGTTAATCCAGATGGAGATACCCTCGCTTCTATGTTGGCTCTTGCTCGAATGTTAGAGAAAGCAGGACTCACAAGAGTAGATAGGGTCATGCATGATAAGGTTCCTGAGATATATAAATTTTTCCCAGATCAGGATAGAGTACTTAGCTCTTATTCAGAGGAAGACCGCAAGAAGATCCTAGGGGTTTATAGGTTAAATGCTGAGCAGCGCCTAGAGCTAGACCCCAGTTCTGATGAGGCTTACGACCTTAGTTTTAGTTGTGATTGTGGTAGTGTCGATAGGCTCGCTAGCGGAGGGGCTGTTTGGTCTAATGCTCGTTACACTTGTAACATAGATCATCATCTCTCTAATACTTTGTTTGCTGATTATAATTGGGTGGAAGCAGAAGCTACTAGCACAGGTCAAGTAGTTTATAACATGATCGATGCTTGGAACCTCAAAGCAGAGGCTAGTCTCAAAACGGCTTGGCAAGAGGCTTCCAATAGAGCTTGCGGAGATCCTCCTCCGAGACAATTGCTTACTCAGATTGAGATAGATAGAGAGCTAGCTGGTCTGATGTATATAACTTTATTAACAGATACAGCTGGCTTTAGACACGCTAACACTAACGCACTTGCTTTTCGCTGGGCGGCTCAGTTGGTCGAGCTAGGAGCCAATCCCAGTGAGCTTTACAGCCATCTTTTTAATCAAATGCCACTTCGCACTTTACAGGTCATAGGAGCAGCTTTAGCACAAATTCAGATCCATGAACTCAAATCCAAAAATATCAAAATTGCTTATACCGAGACAAGTCGTGCTTTATTGGAGCGCTATTCTGCTGATGATGAGCATACTGATGAGATAGTAGATCATGTGATGCGCATAGCATCCATAGATGCTTGTCTTTATTTAAGGGAGGCTCGCAAGGCAGGATACTACAAAGGTAGCTTAAGGAGTGCTAATTCTCGTATAGATTGCGCAGAGATAGCCGCTCATCTAGGCGGCGGTGGACACGCTCGGGCAGCGGGTTTCAACACAGAGGCTCATAGTTTTGAAGAGCTTAGAGAGAGGGTTTTTGCTCTAATGCCTGAGCTTTGCTGTAAATAGTTATGCCGCTTGATTTGATTTCTTTTATGAACATCGGGTCAATGAAATTTTCTGAGTAAAATGACTTCGTCAATGCTTCTGTCCTATAGACTCAGGATTAATGAAAATCTTTTGAGGATTGATGTCTGGAGCTACAGTTCGAAGATCTTTGGGGTTAGGGATTGATGCTCTTGGATTTATATTGTTTCTTGTTGGATTACTAGGGGCCTCATCTAGACCGAGTTCGGG
This sequence comes from uncultured Gammaproteobacteria bacterium, assembly GCA_964487825.1. Classification (GTDB taxonomy): domain Bacteria; phylum Cyanobacteriota; class Vampirovibrionia; order LMEP-6097; family LMEP-6097; genus CAZASO01. Next base: position 14,602 of record CAZASO010000036.1, on the reverse strand, counting down.
CAGCCCAGAAGCTCTTTCAGCGAGGTTGTTTTGTATAACATGAGCGGCAAGGGCGTTTAGGATGTCCATTTCTTTTATTAGGCCTTGTTGAGGTTAAGCCTAGGTTAAGAGGTTCTAAACTCCCCGAAAAACTTCCATGCCCCCCAAATAAGGGCGCAGAGCTTTGGGTATAGAGATGGATTGATCAGGGTTTTGATAGTTCTCTAAGATAGCAGCTAGAGTTCTGCCGACAGCTAGTCCTGAACCGTTAATGCTGTGTACGAGTTCGTTTTTGCCAGAGCTAGTCTTGTAGCGGATTTGAGCCCGCCTAGCTTGAAAATCTCCGAAATTAGAACAACTACTAATCTCTCTGTATTTGTTTTGGCTAGGGAACCAGACTTCTAGGTCATAGCATTTACTAGCTCCGAAACCCATATCACCACTGCAAAGTAGGACTTTGCGATATGCTAGTTCGAGGCTTTGTAGGATAGCTTCTGCATCGAGGGTTAGCTTCTCGTGTTCTTCGCTACTAGTTTCTGGGCTGCATAGTTTAACCAGTTCTATCTTATTGAATTGATGTTGGCGAATGATACCCCTAGTGTCTTTGCCTGCTGAACCTGCTTCGGATCTAAAGCAAGGTGTATAGGCGCAAAGATAGATGGGGAGCTGGTCTTGGCTGAGTATCTCATCTCGATAAATATTAGTGAGAGGAACTTCGGCTGTAGGTATTAAGAAGAGATCGTCGTTTTCTATTTTGTAGACATCTTCTCTAAATTTGGGTAGCTGTCCTGTGCCATATAAACAATTGGAATTGACGAGAATTGGAGTTAGGGTTTCTTGATAACCACGAGCGCTAGCAGAATCCAACATGAAATTTATTAAGGCTCTTTCTAGTTTGGCAGCAAAGCCTCTAATTAAAGTAAATCTGCTTTTGGCGATTTTGACTCCTCTCTCAAAATCGAAGAAACCAAGTTTTTCGCCTAGTTCATCATGAGAGAGAGCTTGAAAGCCAGATGGCCATTGAGGTTTATCCCCATAGCAGCTTATTTCTTGATTCGCAGTTTCATCTAAACCTAAGGGTACTGAATCATCAGGCAAATTAGGTAAAGTCTCAAGTAAGCCGATGAGCTTAGCGTGCAACAAAGGTTCTTGTTCAGAAAACTCTAGTAGTCCTTGTTTGATTTGATTAAGTCTTTGTAGTTTGTGTTCAGCTTCGTTGTGAGCATTAGGATCTTGGCTGGCGCGGGCTTTGAGAGAGCCTATTAGTTTACTTAGTTGATTGCGCTCGGCTTCTAATTGTTCTTTGTGTTGCAATATATCTCTGTAACTAGCATCTAGCGCTAAGACTTCTTCAATACTGCTCCCCAAGCCTTCTTTGCGTTGGTTGAGTTTCGTTTTAACGAGTTCTGGGTTTTTGCGTATGAGTTTAATGTCTAGCATGCTGGGTGCGTCCCTAGAAAAAGTCCTAAGCTTGGGATTTACTAATTATAATCTAATTATGCGCAACTACCGATTCTCTATAGAAGCTGCTGATAGATTGGATATTGAGAGAGCTTCTCTTAGTATTCATAATCCAGAACTTATACATCAAATCCAAAATGTTCTACGCTTGAGCCCTCAATCTACTGAGCAGATTTCATTCATAGATGGTAGAAGCCCTAGAGTTTTAGATGTAAAAATAGAAACTATGGACTCAAGCGAGATACGATGCAAAATCTTAAGAGTCCTAGAATCCCCTAGAGAATTGGCTTTGAGCTTTAGGTTTTTTGTGCCGGTGATTAAAGCCGAGGCTTTTGAGATGATGCTAAAAGCTCTAACTCAATTAGGTATCCAAGAATTTACCCCAGTTATATTTGAGCGAAGCCAGAAATCTAATATCGATAAAATTCAGAGCCGGAGTTTTAAGACTCGCTTAGTCAAACTTATTCGTGAAAGCACAGAACAGTGTGAGGGAGCGATATTCAGCCATCTTAGAGAGCCCATAGTTTTTAGTGAGCTAGCTCAGTACCTTGATGATAGTCCTAGGTTTTATGCTTCCGAGAGATTAGCCTTAGAGTCGCACAGACCACTCTATCCTGCTCAGGGAGAGGCTTTTAGTTATAGTCTACTGGTTGGACCAGAGGGAGGCTTAAGTGACAGAGAAGTGGAAAGCCTTTCTGGCTTGGCTTTTCAGGGACTATCTCTAGGACCTCGCTTACTAAAAGCAGAGATAGCGGCGATAGTTTTAGCGACTAGGCTGATTGGATTAAAAATATCTTAGTTTTCTAGTTCGAAAACTTGAGTTTCTTAACCGAATCTTAAGCAAATCTGCGCATAAAGTATGAGAAGTGATACTGAGATTAGTGTCACAGGCAACTTTTCACTTTAGGGGGGTGGCTAGTGTCAGACAAAGAATTCCAAATATCAGATTTTTTAGAATCTGGAGCCTTATTAGAGAGATTTCTCTCGGATTGTGAGGCGCTCAGCGAAGAACTAGGCGGAGACAAACAGGTGTTCACCTATGTGGCTGATACTATTGCTGCTATTTATTATCATCGAGAATATCCATCATCAGAGGAGTTCATCGCTAATAATCGTGACTATATAGATGAGGAGCGGGCAGAGTGGATCAAATATATGTGGCGTACTATGGATTCGCTCACAGAAGAGCAGAAAGCTAATATAGTCATTGAATCTTTAACTCAGATGCCGGCAGCAGCCGAATTCTAGAGACGGTTCTCTCCGTTGCCATAACGGAGGTCTAAGCGAAGAGGGGAGCAGAAACGACATGCAAATGTCGTTTCTGTGTTGAATGGCATAGGCGTTAGCTTAAGGATGCGCTGAGAAACGCAGTTTTGAGGCGACAACCGCAGCTTTCAGCGAGAAGCTCTATAAGAGACGCAGAGTCCAGCGATGATAGCTAAGACTATATTGGGCAACCAAGCTGCTAGAGCGGGTTCTAGCCGCCCAGAGTCTCCAAAAGAACTAAAGATAGTTTGAGACATATAGAATACAAAAACAATAAGTCCTATGGCGATATAACCTAGATTAATTACTTTGCGTCTACTACTGATACCTAGCGAAGCACCTATGAGTGCCAAAAACACACAAGACGCAGGATAGGCAAACTTAGTGTGGAACTTGGTTTTAGCAGGAGAGAGGTCGCTAGTTTCTAGAGTCTGACCATGTTGATTTATAAATTTGAGCAGTCCTATAAAATTATAATCATTAAGACTAGTAAACTCTTTGATGAGCAACCCGGGGTTGATACCGCTAGGCACAAAAGAAGAACTAAAATGAGAAACTAGATCTAGGGAGCTAGAATCCTTACGGCTAGGGTCTTTGATGATCCTAGTACTGCCTTGCTCCAAGACCCAGCCGCCTCTTTCACTAGACCAAGCGCCTTTGTGGGCTGTATAGATTTGTGAGAGTCCTTTTTGAGAAAAATCCAAAAGCACTATGCCAGAGAGTTTGTCATTGCGAAGATTTTCGGTGTAAAAAATCCTGCGAATTTTGCCGTCTTCGTTCTTCTCGAAATAACTAAAACTACGAGACTTACTAGGCATGGGGTTTTTGTAGAGGGCTAGGGCATAGAGTTGTTTGGCGAAGGGGCTAGTAATAGGCACCACTATCTCACTTAAAGCAAAACTTGCTAGCATGCTAAAAATTCCCAAGAGAACGACAGGCTTCATTAATCTTTTGTAGCTCACCCCTGCAGCACGCATGGCGACTATTTCTGAGAGACCTGAGAGTTTTTGAAAGCTCAAGAACGAGGCTAGTAAAATACTAATAGGTAGGGTCAAAGCTAGTATCTGAGGGATTTCTAGCCCTAATATAACTAGTCCTTTGTCGAAACTAGCACCAGAGCGAGCCAATAGTTTGAAGACCTCTTTGAATTTGTCTATGCCTAGCCAGACTCCAGTAATAATTCCAGCACCGCTGATTAGTGGTAAGAAAAATTCACTAAGAATATATTTGTCTAGTTTTTTGAGCATCTATAGGCAAGCTGCTTCAACTTGCTCGAAGCGTCCTTCTAGAGAGAGTCGTAGAGCGCTAATAGCAGCTAGCATCTCTATTTCTGTTTCTAGTTTGTTGATGTATTTGCCTACGCCTACACCATGAGCACCAGCAGCGATAGCGAGAGCTGCTGTATCAGGACTGATACCAGAAGCAGTCAGGATATAGGTTTCAGGGGAGATGACTTTGCTGAACTCAAGAGTGCTAGCTAAGCTAAGTTTAAGTTTGTCTAATTGTCCGAGAAGACCAGTATTAGGGCTATCTATGAGAGCGGAGCCCTCTGTCTGTATGACATCTACTCCAGCAGCATCGAGCCACTCACAGAGTCTGATTTGTTCTAGCATGTCTAGATGACCAGCTACTGTGACTGAGACTAGAGGTCTAGGGGAGCTTAGTCCATCTAGTCCTGTGATTAAAGTTCGAGTAAGCTCGCGGATTTCTGAAGCTGATGGATAGATACCCTGAGCATACAAAGCCTCATAGTTACCGAGTTCTAGCATATGAGCGCCTAGTTCAGCAGCTCTCAGTAACTCAGAGACCTGCATAGAAGAGACTGTTACAGCGATATCAGAACAGGCTTCTAAGACGGCTCTTACTATATCTTCAGAGCTGGATATATCTACAGCATTAGCACCGCTTCTCTCGGCTGCTTTGGCTATCTGCACTACACGAGGCAGATCAAAATTATCAATGCCAGCTATAACTTTCAGAGCCCGTCTGGCTTTCAAGGCTTGAACTAAGTTTTGCGTTTGTTTAATCATATAGAAAACCATTATAAAACAAGTCTCTTGATACAATTAGCCACTATGAGTAAAATCGCTGATAAAGTAGTCCTAGCTTATAGTGGTGGTTTAGACACTTCTGTGGCTATTCGTTGGTTATTAGAACACAAATGTAACGAAGTTATTTGTTTGGCTATTGACTTAGGTCAAGGCATGGGGCGCGGAGCTGAGTCAGAGTCTCTGTTACCCATACAGGCCAAAGCCCTTAGTATAGGTGCTTCAGCTAGTGAGATAGTAGATGCTAGAGAGGAATTTATCTCAGAATATTGTTTCAAAGCTCTCAAAGCCAATGCCCAATACGAGTCTGGCTATCCTCTGGCTACTGCTGTTGCTAGACCTCTTATAGCTAAGTTATTGGTAGATGTAGCGCGCAAACACAAAGCAGACGCTATTGCTCATGGTTGTACTGGCAAAGGCAATGACCAAGTGCGTTTCGACCTATCTATCATGGCCTTGGCTCCAGAACTACAAATCATAGCCCCTGCTCGTGAATGGGGTATGAACAGAGAGGACTGCATGGATTATGCTAAGCAGCATTCTATTCCTGTCCCTGTTCGCAAAGACAAACCTTATTCTATAGATCTCAATCTTTGGGGTAGATCCACAGAGTGTGGCATTCTAGAAGACAGCAGCAAAGAGCCTCCTGAAGATGCTTACGGGATTACTACTTCTCCAGAATTAGCCCCAGCAGAACCAGAATATATCAGTATTTCGTTTAGAGAGGGAGTGCCTGTCGCTATTAACTCTCGCCAACTTAGACCTGTAGAATTAGTGGACAGCATTAATCAGATCGTAGGTAGGCATGGCATAGGCCGCATAGATCAAATCGAAAATCGAGTGATAGGCATCAAGTCTAGGGAGATCTACGAATCACCAGCAGGAGTAGTCCTCAATATGGCTCACGAAGATTTGGAGTATCTGACCATGATCAAAGAAATGAAACACTACAAGAAACTCATAGATCTCAAATATTCAGAACTCATCTATAACGGTCGTTGGTTCAACCCCCTGCGCCATGCCTTAGATGCTTTTATTGAGAATAGCCAAGCCAGAGTTACTGGCACTATAGGGCTCAAACTCTATAAAGGCAGGGCTACTATCGTGAGTCGTTCTTCAGAGTTCTCTCTCTATAACCAAGGTCTGGCTACTTACGATAAGGGTGACACCTTCAATCACCAAGCGGCTTTGGGCTTTATAGAGCTGTTCGGCTTAGATATGAAAACTTACTATCAGATAGCAGAAGCTCAGCCTAGTCGTGCATAGACCAAGAGCCTTGTTACCAAATAGGCGTTTTGCTCCAGATGTTAAGCGAGTAAACCTGAGCAAGCGGAGTTAGCATACATGATAGAATAGCTAATTCAGGCGCCTTTAGTTCAGTTGGTAGAACGCAGGTCTCCAAAACCTGATGTCGTGGGTTCAAGTCCTACAGGGCGCGCCAATAAAGGAGACAAAACCTAATAAAATGTTCAGAATTATCTTGGGCAAATTATTGAGAGTTGTGTCATAATGTATTTATGATGATTAGATTAATCAGAGGGAGGATAAATGGTTAATGGAGTACCAAAGAATTCTTCGGCTGCGGATAGAGTAGTACAAGTCGGTTTACAACGAAGAGGGGAGGCAGATGGGAAAGGTTGCGTTGAAGCCCATCTAAAGGACATTCAAAGAGAGGAAGAGCGCTTGGCGCGGATGTCTTTATCTCAACCTTTAACTGAGGAAGAGCAGAGGAATTTAAAGCTAGAGTTAGAACAAGCTATTCAGAAATTAGATGTAGAGACATTTCGTACAAAAATCCGAGCCCTTGGGAAGGGGACTTTGGGCTTTTCTCGCACGATATTTCGGCAGAAGCTACCAGATGCTCAAACAGTAATGAAGGAGAGTTTCTTGCTGCTTATGAAGCAAGCAGGTAGTTATAAGGAAGGAAGTCAACAATATGAGAGGGCTTTGTCTATCGCATCAGAGATTTTAGCGACAAGTCGAGGTTTGCTCAATCAATTGCTCTCAATGGCTGGGCAGGTTGATTCAGCGAGATCGCCCGTTTGGCAGACAATAATGTCCAGCGGATTCAAAAGGAATTATAACTCATATCACAATACGCTTAAAGAAGGGGAATCCCATGAAGGCAATCCTCGCTTCCCGTTTCATAAAGAGCCTCCTGTAAGCCAAAGAATCGGAGATGTGCTAAAACAAGCTAGAAATAAGTTGGGGGGGATCTTCAACCCCTACCACGGCCACTAACCCCAACTTGCTACAATAATCCCCATGCCCAGCACCCAAGAATCAGAGGCTAGCAAAAAAACTTTTTGGCAGTGGCTTACTGAAGATGATTCACCTGAGATAGGTATTGCGACCAAGGAGTCTTTAGGAGACTATGTTCGTGGGGTTAGGTCTGAATTTAAGCAGATAGAATGGCCAAATAGACAACAAGTCTACAAAGAATTTTTTACGGTTTTACTGATAGTTACAGCTATAACAGCAGCTATATATATGATAGACTTAGGTCTTGACAGCTTGATTAAGCCTCTAATCGCCAAATAAGCTCCAGAGGCTCTTTCGGGCCGCATTTACGAGAATATGACTAGTACAAGTAATAAATCAGGCAAGAGAGGCTGGTATGTGGTTCAGACGGCCAGTGGGCATGAAGCCAAAGTCAAAGGCCACATTGAGAAGCGCATCCAAACCATGGAAACATGGGACCGGATATTTGAAGTAGCTATCCCTGAGCGCACCATCGTCAAAGTCAAAGGCGGCAAGCGCATCGAAAAAAAAGAAAAAGAATACCCCGGTTATGTACTTGTAGACATGATGCTGGATGAAGATTCTTGGAAGACAGTCCGTGAAGCTCCCGGAGTTTTAGCTTTTGTGGGAGATCGTAATCGCCCTACAACCCTCAATGAGGCTGAGGTTCGTCGTATTTTACGCAAAAACACTTTGCTTAATGATCCTAAGCTTGCTGAGAAAAAACAAATAGACTTCAAGATAGGTGATACAGTCAAAATCCAAGCAGGTCCTTTTGAAGATTTTATCGGTGAAGTTACAGAGATTAACGAAGAGAAAATGACCGTCAAAGTCAATGTAGTGGTCTTCGGTAGATCCACCCCAACAGAGGTCGCAGTTACCCATGTCGACAGAGTTAGTTAGCATACTCTACCAAATTGCTGAGATAATTCTCATTCTTAGTGCTATCAAGATCACTGTGTTTATGTGTTTGTTGATAGCCCGCTCTTCCGCTCTAGCTAAGGCTTTGAGGGACTTAGAGTTTTGTTTTAATGAAGCTAGAACAGCCGTAATTGTGGCTGCACCTAAACCCCCCAAGATTATGACTTCCTTTAATAGTTGTTTGGCTTTTCTTGGTTTGCTCCCACCTAAATCTTAAAGACTCGCTGCTAGAATTAGGGGTCTTGAGAGTCGCTATAGTTACCGAAACATTTTTACCACAGATTAACGGCATAGTCCGGACTATAGAGAGATTAATTCGACATTTGGAAGACTCTGGGCATGAGGTTTTACTGATTGCTATGGGTGGAGGGGCTACGCATTACTCCCAGACTACTGTTTTGAGAGTAGCTGGTGAGAGGTTCATTATGTACCCAGAGTTATATCTGGCTTTACCTGAGAACCCTATTTTGAGGCAGTTGATTAGTTCGGCTTGGACTCAGATAGGAGCGAGCATGATGATGTCTATGTGGGTGACTCGTAATTCTGTTATAGACAGGGCTCTTAGAGAGTTTCAGCCAGATATAGTGCATCTCGTTTCACCAGCGACTTTGGGGGCTATGGCTTATGATTATGTGCGCTCATCTAAGACGGCTTGTCTTGCGACCTATCATACTGATATCGCTGCCTATACTGCCAAATATCATGTGCCCTTCTTAAAGACAGTCATAGACAGGATTACACAGTTAGTTTATAGTCGAGCCTCTAGAGTTCTTGCACCAAGTCTTAGCTCTAAGCTACAGCTAGAGCGGGATTGCGGGCTGAGTTCAGTGGGGATTTTTAGTAGGGGTGTGGATACTGAGCTTTTTAGACCTAGAGAAGAGATGAGTCAGGCTGAGAGGACTGCCCTGCAAAGCAGTCTAGGATTGGATCCTAACTGTCTTACGATTTTGTATGCAGGAAGATTGGCTGGAGAAAAATCTCTTCCTGTGCTTTGCCGAGATTTCAAAGAACTTAGTGATGCTGGACATCCAGTGCAACTACTCTTAGTAGGAGATGGTCCCATGAGAGCCAGTCTAGAAGCGGATTTGAAGCGTTATCCTGCGGTATTTGCTGGCTTTAGGCAAGCCAAAGAATATGCTCAAATGTTTCAGATAGCAGATATTTTTGCTTTTCCTAGTCGTACTGAGACTTTTGGTCAAGTAGTTCAAGAAGCGATGGCTTCTGCTTTGCCAGTGATAGTGTTTGATGCGCCGGGGGTTAGAGATTTGATCTGTCATGAGCGAACTGGTTTAATAGCCAAGACCCAAAGTCTTTATCCAGATTTGTTGAGATTGATTCGTGATGAGGCTTTGCGCAAATCTCTAGCCCAAGCAGCTTATGATGATGCTAAGACCAAATCATGGAAACAAGTCCTAGATGGGCTTTTGGAAGAATATAAAAAAACTATTAGTGAGTCATAAAAGTGTTAAGATTAGTCCTGTTTATATGCCAGCATCTACATTAGAACCCGAAAACCAAATCCTCAATATGGATAGCAAAGTTTGCAAAGCCCATTTGGGTGGCAAGATAGAAATTAGTCTCAAACAAGAAGTCGCCAATGTAGAAGATTTGGCTGTGGTCTATACCCCCGGTGTAGCTCAGGTTTGCCTCCAGATAGCCGCTAAACCAGAGACAGACCATTATCTGACCATTAAGCGCAATACTGTCGCTGTTATCACAGATGGTACTGCTGTATTAGGTTTGGGTGATATAGGCCCGAGTGCTGCCATGCCAGTTATGGAAGGCAAAGCTATGCTCTTCAAACAACTTGCAGGCGTAGATGCTTTTCCTATAGTTATAGATCCCAAAAACAAAAGCGTAGATGAGTTAGTCGAATGTATTCGTATGATTAGTGGTGGTTTTGGAGGCATCAACCTTGAGGATATTTCAGCACCCCGTTGTTTTGATATCGAAGAAAAACTCCAGAACCGTCTAGACATCCCGATTTTCCATGATGATCAGCACGGCACTGCTGTCGTTACTACAGCAGCTTTACTTAATGCTATTAAGCTTGTAGACAAAAAACTTGAGAACATCAAAGTCGTAGTGAGTGGAGTCGGTGCGGCTGGAGTGGCTTGTACTAAGATGCTCCTAGCGGCTGGTGTTCGTAATGTTATCGGTTGTGATAGAGCAGGAGCTATTTATGCTGGTCGCCACGCTAATATGAACCCCAGTAAAGAAGCCTATGCTGCTTATACTAACCCCAACCAAGAAAGAGGTTCTCTTGCTGATGTGCTCAATGGAGCAGATTTATTTTTGGGTTTGTCTGGTCCAGATTTGATAGGCGAAGAAGAACTAAAAACTATGAACAGAGACGCTATGGTGTTTGCGATGTCTAATCCAACCCCAGAAGTCAAACCAGAACTGGCTTTCAAGTATTGCAAGATAGTAGCTACTGGTAGGTCTGATTATCCTAACCAGATTAATAATGTTCTATGTTTCCCCGGTTTTTTCCGTGGGCTTTTGGATGCTAATGCTTTTACTGTAACTGAGAACATGAAGATAGCAGCCGCTAAAGCCATTGCTGACTGTGTTTCAGCTGATGAACTTAGACCAGAATATTTTATACCTAGCCCCTTTAATCCAGCAGTAGCTCCAGCTGTAGCCAAAGCCGTTAGAGAAGCAGCTATTCAGGACAAAGTCTGCAAAGATCTTTGTAGTCCAGAACTCAGAAAATTTTTTCAAGAGCCTTGTTAAGGTCACCTTAACCAAAACAGCATACAATAGACTTGAATGGCCGGTGATGAGGACAATAGCGACAAGCAGTTTGATGCCACCCAGCACAAGCTAAGAGAAGCCAAAAAAAAAGGTAATGTTTTTAAGTCCAAAGACATTACTCAGTTAGTAGTTAAGATTGTTAGTTTTGGCTTGCTTTTTGCTTTTGGCAAAGAAGCTTATAGGATCTTAAATGAGCTTTGCATCTTGATGTGGGGCAATATTGCTAATTTTGATACTATCGGTCATGGTTTTATCGCTTATCATGCTTGGCGCAGCATTGTGATTATCATTGCGCCTACTATGATAGCTCTTACCTTAGTTGCAATTACCATAGAAGTACTTCAGTTAGGTGGAGTAATTTTTACTACAGAGCCTCTTAAATTTAAGCTCGATAAATTAGATCCAATTAAGGGCTTCAAAAACATGTTCAGCATCAAATCTTTGTTTGAGGTTGCTAAGGGTATTGTCAAGGTTGTGGTAGTGAGCTGGATAGCTTGGAAGGTAATCGCAGCGCATATGCCAGAGCTTTTGGGTAATATTCAAGCTGCTAATAAACTGGCTGGTTTTGTTGCAGTATCTGCTATCTTCTGGGAATTTTTTTGGAAGTCTAGTTTACTTTTATTTGCGGTATCTATTATTGATTATTTATTTCAGCGCTGGAAATATATGAAAGATCAACGCATGAGTTTCAAAGAACTCAAAGACGAATACAAAAATACAGAGGGAGACCCTCTCATCAAATCCAAGCGTAGACAGAAACAGAGAGAGATAGCTCAAGGTGGTGGCGGTGGTGGAATGGCTAGGGTTCCAGAAGCAGATTTTGTGGTCAAGAATCCAGAGCATATAGCGATGGCGGTCAAATATGACGAGAATATGGACAAAGCCCCCAAAGTTATAGCTAAAGGTGGGGAGTTACTTGCTGAGCAGATTATAGCTATTGCTGAAGCTCATGATATTCCGGTGATCGAAAACATTCCTTTGGCTCGTGCTTTGTTTAGATTGGTGCGAGTAAACCAAGAAATACCACCAGACCTCTACAAAGCAGTTGCAGAGGTGCTTTTGTTTGTTTACAAACAGCAAGGCAAGAACTTCGCTTAATGTTACTAGAGTACTGCTTTGTAATGCCCAGCAGCTCTTTCTTCTAGGGCTTGAGAGTCATAGAGTTCTATTTGCTGACTAAACTCTCTGATTTTGGGATCGGAGGCTATAGCTGTGATCTCTAGACCAGCTATTTTAGCGAAGACTAAGGCGTGAAAGCGCATAGCTATCATCTCTCGACCATAATTCTTGAGTATATAAATTATTTCTTCGGGGCTAAAATATTTAGCTTCCACGAGATAGATTTTTTTTGTGTAATCATAGAAGCGATCGTGGACTTTGCGATCTTGGTCTTGCATTTGTAGGATCATGAGTTTGCTATCAGGTCCTATACAAAACTCTTTGGCAATTTTGTCTATAATGCGCTCAGCAAGCTTGCCGCTAAAATCACCAGCTTCTATCCTTAATGAGATTACTAGCATTTTGTTTTCATTGGCGGGGCTATTGAAAAATAAGTTTTCAATTTTATTTTTGGCTTCTGCGCTGAGTTTGTTCTCTGATTTAACTAATAACCATGCTAGGTCTGAACCATAGTAGTGATCTATGCCCCAGCGATCTAGTATAAGTTTACTGTTTTCATCTCTAACACTAACTTTGTCTGCAAGCTTGTAAGCAAGCCAAGTACAGAATTTGGATTTTTTCTTGCTTAATGGTCCTATACCCTGAGCTAGGATTTTTACTTTTTTACCTAAGAGTTTGGCTAACAGAATAGTTGCACAATAATACAGAGGACTTCTAGTGCTACTTTTGTCTTGGAATAAACCCCCTAGGCAAATTAACTCTCGGCATTTAGAGAGCAGCTCTAAATGCTCACTCCAAGAGTTACGCGAAGAGAGTCTAGCAATCTCTGCTTTGGGGTCTAGTTTGTGGATCTGCCGTTCTACAAGGGCGGCTAACAGTTCATCACCATAATTACCGTATCCTAGATATCCATGCAGAAGGTACATAAAAGACATTTTAGCTTGGTTTTACTAGGGTTTTTGGGTTAGTGTATTCTTCATAAATTTATTAATGGTCGCCAAGACTAATAGTGTATATTAGCGATTGTGAGACCTGATTCCAAAATCCGCGTATTCTCTATAATCGCTCACATAGACCACGGGAAATCAACTCTTGCTGATAGGTTATTGGAGTTTACTAATACGGTTGCAGCAAGAGATATGAAAGCCCAGCTTTTGGATAGCATGGATATAGAAAGAGAGCGAGGTATTACCATCAAGCTAAATACGGCTCGCATGGAATACAAAGGTTATACTCTGAACCTTATAGATACACCCGGACATGTGGATTTTACTTATGAAGTTTCTCGTTCTCTTGCTGCTTGTGAAGGGGCTCTACTGGTGGTGGATGCCAGTCAGGGAGTGGAAGCCCAGACTTTGGCCAATGTCTATCTCGCTTTAGACAATAATCTAGAAATTATTCCTATACTCAACAAAGTAGATTTACCTAGCGCAGATGTTCCTAGGGTCAAAAAACAAATCGAAGAGATCATAGGACTGGATTGTTCAAATGCAGTGGAGATCAGTGCTAAGACAGGACTTAATATAGAAGCTGTACTGGAAGCTATCATAGAGTATATACCAGCAGCTCCTGATGATGTCTCAAAGCCACTCAAGGCCTTGGTTTTCGATAGTTACTATGATGCCTATCTTGGTATAGTCGCTTTGGTTCGTATAGTCGAAGGACGAGTGCGCAGGCATGAGGCTATAAGGTTTATGCAAGCTGCCAAAAACTATGATGTCGTAGAGCTAGGGGTAATGCGCCCAGTTAAGCAGCAGACAGAAGAGCTGAGAGCAGGAGATGTGGGATATATAGCCTGTTCCATCAAAGAAATTCAGAAATTAGTAGGAGATACTATCACTAGTGTAGAGAACCCTACTCAAGAAGCTGTCCCCGGTTATAAACCAGCGATGCCTATGGTTTTTTGTGGGCTTTTTCCTGTAGACCCTAATGAATATGTTGCTCTCAAAGAAGCCTTAGCGAAACTAAAACTAAATGACTCTTCTATTACTTATGAGCCAGAAACCTCTCAGGCACTGGGTCATGGCTTCCGTTGTGGTTTTCTTGGGTTGCTACATATGGAAGTAATACAAGAGAGATTAGAGCGAGAATATAACCTTAACCTTATTACTACAGCTCCTAGTGTGATTTATAAAGTGCATATGACTAATGGTGAAATTCAAATAGTGGATAATCCAAGCAATATGCCAGACCCTACTTTTCGAGATTATATCGAAGAGCCTTATGTCAAACTCAATATCATTTTGCCTCGTGATTATGTCGGCGCCATCATGGAATTAGCTCAAGAACGCCGAGGTATTTTCAAAGATATGCTGCATATGGATATCACGAGAGTTACTTTGCGTTATGAAATCCCGCTCTCTGAGATAGTTACAGATTTTTTTGATCAACTCAAATCTCGCTCCAAAGGTTACGCAACCATGGATTATGAGTTCAGCGAATATCAACGGGGAGATTTGGTGAAGATGGATATCCTACTTAATGGTGAAAAAGTAGATGCTTTGTCTGTGATAGTTCACAAGCCTTCTGCACATACTATCGGTGATAAATTAGTAAGTAAACTCAAAGAAGTAATACCGCCCCATATGTTTGAGATTCCTATCCAAGCTGCTATTGGTGGCAAGATCGTTGCAAGACAGACAGTGAGAGCTATGCGCAAAGATGTTCTGGCCAAATGTTATGGCGGAGACATTAGCCGTAAGAAAAAACTTCTAGAAAAGCAAAAAAAAGGCAAAAAACGCATGAAAAATGTCGGCTCAGTAGAGCTGCCTCAAGAGGCTTTTATGGCTGTTTTGAAGTTGGATTAAGGA
>CAZASO010000035.1:0-17697 GCA_964487825.1 uncultured Gammaproteobacteria bacterium | reverse complement strand
ACCCCAGCCCTCGGATGAAACTCTCTGTAAGCCTTAAGCAGTCTGTAATCCACACGCTGCTCGAAGCTCTCATAGACAGGACCCAATCTGAGAGCGAGTTTGGTCTCTATCTCTTCAGTGCTAAGTCCTTGTTCTAGTAAATGCATAATCCTACTGCGTCTCAGATAGACCGGTCTCATCTCCAGCTCAGCAAGACGAGACCTCAGTGCTGCGACAGAGAACTCTTGTCCATTTTCGTCCACTATCAAATAATCATCTAGAGTCAAATCCCTTGAGACATAACGATAACGAGTCTCTCTTAGATAAGCCCTCAAATCCGCTCGTAGACTGGGACTGGCTTCTATCTCTGTTGAACGCAATTTGAGAGTGGCAGCAGCTTGGTTATAGTCTTTCATCCTTAAGTTCGCAAGCTCCGATAAAGTCAAATGATATTCATAAATAAAAGCAAGAATGAGTTTTGATATCTCTCTTAAAACTATGTCTTCCTGCTTAGCTAAAGCTCTCACGAAAATATCATCGTAACTATAATAAACAAACTCATCATGACTAAGACTGATACGCAAATCCCAGAATGGATTATCACTCAAATTCAACCAATTCACAAAACGCCTCAAACTACTTAGTTTGGCGACATAACTTGTCTCTTTATAAGTTTCTTGTAGCTCTTCCATAAAAAGCTTAATAGATTCTGCGTCCAAACGCCCTGAGCATCTGCCTTCTATAAAACTAAGCATTTGCTCAATATCTCTTCGGATATTAGCTATAGTCCCTTGGGATTTAGTCCCTCTCCTAACAAGAGACTCCATAAAATAATCTACTAATTCTTGATTAATCTGGCTATTAGTATTCATGAGCCTTTACGAGATCTCAAGATTTCTTCTAACTCATCTCTCAGACCATGCTTCTCTACAAAATTACTAATCAAATAACTCTTAGGCTCCCAGCCAACTTTGAGTAAATGCCTGAGATGCTCTAGGGGATTGCTTTGTTTGTTGAGAGTCCCTGACTCTGCGTCAACGATTTCTTCTTCAGCCACGGTATATATATTTTACGCTAGGACTCTGGTTCTGTGCTTTCTTCTATGGTTTTCTTGATATCAGCCCAATAACCGCCCACATCAAAATCATGGCTAGATTTCCAGACAGTTCCATCATCAAACATGACTTTTGCCACAAAAACCTTATAAAAAGCATCACTGCGATAATGTATCGGCTTCCTGAATTCCAAAATATCCTCTGAAGATTTTTTGACAGCATTAGCACTATTGATACGAAAATCCTGTTCCGCAAATTCCTCAAAAGGCAAATGCCTCTCCCAGACTAGTTGATAAGCTAGAACATGCTTAGAAGAAACATTCTTGACCTTAGTAGTAAAAGCTTGTTCTAAACCTTTGATCCTCAAAAGGCTAGTACCTTTGTCTTTAACCTCAGCAGATAGAAGCTTGACAGGGGCTGATGCTTCTTCTATAACTTCTACAACAACATCATCCTGCACATTAACTTCATTGCCGAATAGAAAAGGGTTCATTTGAGCTATGCGCTGAAAAAACCCTTGCTTAGACTGCGCTCCTAGACTGGTTCCTAGGCCGAATAGCAAAATAATCAAAGCGATAAGATTTCTGTTCATTTTTAGAGTCCTGAAATATGGGGATATTGTATCTCTGTGCCGCCTTCTCCATTGGTATGTAGATGAGGAGTTATTAAGACCAGCAATTCAGTTTGGCTTTTACTTTTGGATCTATTAGAGAATAGATTGCCTAATATTGGTAGCTTGCCTAAGAAAGGTACTTCATTACCAGTAGCGGCTCTTTTTTGATCATCAAAAATACCACCAATAGAGATGGTTTCATGATTAGCTATCTGGACTTCAGAAGAAATACGACGACGAGTCGTATCTACTGGCACACCAGTATCTGGGTCTATCTCACCATTAGCAGACACTTCTACTTCGATTTTGACAGAGACCATACCGCCAGCACCCACTGTAGGAGTGATGTTCATAGAATTACCAGCCGTTATCCTTTGTATCCTTGCTGACTGAACAACACCTGAGTTAGGCTGCCCGCCGGGATCTGCTGAGTTCAAGACCACATTAACTTCTTTATCAAAATTTATTTTGGCACTTTTGCCACTGGTCACTAGGAGTCTCTGACTGACTTTGAGTTGAGCAGTTGTATTCTTCTCGTTGTAGTCGGGTCTGTTTTTGAAAACACCGATATCATTCTCCCCGAATTTCATATCGAAGCCAACTAACTGAAGTGCGCCATTAGCAATGCCACTAATACTCGGTGACAAAGCCTTGAAACCGCCTATACGACCGATTTGTAGCTGGTCTTGCAGTATATTATGTCCTCTAGCAAAATTCTTCGCTACCTCAACTAGTTTTACATCTAACTCTACTTGGGGGATAGGTTTATCCACGGTACGCAAAAATTCAAAAATCTGAGTCAACTCATCTTTAGTACCTTCTACAATAATTGCATTTTGATTATCGCTCACCTTAACATTAGCTTTGAGATCTGTCGGCAAGAGGGCACTTATTTCTTTGGCTTCCAAATATTTCAGAGGGAAGAACACACTTTTGCGACCGAGAGAAAAGTTTTTGTTGGTTTTACTATAAACAATAAAAGCATCGTCTTTGCGAGTATACTGGAACTGACTGCCAGCGAAAGCCAGTTGCAGAGCATCTTCTGCGCCTACTCCTCGTACACGCAAAGTAACTTTATCAGTAGGAACAGCAGTCAAAACTATATCTACTCCATATTTTTCTGCAATGTCTTTGATGACAGCTCCCAAACTTTCATCATCGTAAGCCAGATCTGCGACTCTATCTTCTATAGGTAAGTTAGTATCTACTTCACTAGTACCAAAAGAAGCAGTAGTCTTGTTACTCTGTCCGCCACGGCGTTTGAGTATGGTGTAGTTATCACCATGCACGGTAAAATCTACCTCAGCTGCTTCTACTAAACTTAAAAAAGCTTTAGTAAAAGGTTGATTATTGACTTCTATAACTGATATAGAATCTCTGTCGCCTATAAGTCCAGAGACAGTTATGCTTTTACCTGAGACTCTTGCTAGTGTTGCAAAAGCATCTCTAATAGGAATATTGCGGGCAGAAAAATTTACAGCAGGGTCATAAGAAACCGCTTCAATACCCGGTTTGGGGGCTGGTGGTGTCGCTACTCTTTTTTTGGTATCTACAGTAGGAATGCCGACTATCTCTATAAGTTTTTCGATATCATCAAAATCATCTGGGTTATTAGGATCCAAACCTTTGAGCAAACCACCATAGATCTTAAATAAAGTTTTGATCTCCTCTGAACTATATTTAGATTTGGATTCTATGAGTTTTTGATCCTCAGTCTGAACGCTGCCCACTGGGATCGCCTCACTAGAGATCTGCTCTCCAGAAGCTGCTGCTGTAAGTCCAGAGACTATATCGTCAGGACTCAAAGGAGCGGGTGCTGTGATCAATGTCGTAGGCTCTGCTTGTATCAAAATAGACCTAGGAGCTGGAGTGCTAGAAGCCTTAAAACCGGGCCCTGAGACCGTTACACTAGGTTCTGCCGGGATCACTGGTTCTTTCACTGAAGGTGGAGTGATGATGGGACTAGGAGCTGCTGGAACTGGTGTCAAAGAATTAGGGACTGCTGGGCTGCTGCTAGAACTGCTAGGAGCTACTATTGATGGGTTGCTGCTAGGACTACTAGGAGCCACTATTGATGGGCTTTTAGCAGGGGTGCTAAGAGGTTGAGCCAACTCTTGCTCCCACTCAGCTTCTTCGTCCCAGTCTTCTTCCTCCCAGCTATCATCTTCTGCGACTGGATCCTCATCATCCCAAGCAGAATCAATGATTTTATCTGCGGCGATTAAAACTGGCGTATTGAGATTAATTGCTTGCAAGGCAAAAGCCCCACTTGAAAAATTCAGTAAAGAAATTAAAAAGATTATATAGAGGCGCTTAAGCATAGTATGACCCTTTAATCTTGACGGAAGACTTCGGGCTATGTTCCTATCTTTCCACAATTAAAAATATTTTGTACGGATATTGCTCTGGTTTAATTTTTACGAGTCTTATGTTCTATGCGGATGCGTTCTATGATTTTTTTAACTTCGTCCTCAGATGGTCCTCGACTTTCTTGAGCATCACTTGCATCATGTTCAACAAAAGTCCCAGATACAACTTTAAAATTACTACCATCCCAAGGAGTAGCAGAAGGTGCCCTAAGAACCTCACCAGTATCATGATAAGGATTAAAAGGTGTTATATTGAGAGCCTTGTCTTCCTGCATTGCGGAACTAGCCTCCGAATCAGTCAAGAATTGGTCTTTGATCTTGCGCTTGTCAGTTAATTTGCGCTTACGAACCTTAACCAAACCAGAATCTATAACATAATCAGGAACATGAGAAATAATATTCATATCGAGAAGCTGTTTCTCTCTAGCTTTACGAGCTTTTTCCTCTTTGGCTTTTTGCTTGGCCTCTTCACGAGCAAGTTTTTCTCGTTCTTTGTCTGCTTTGAGACGCTCTCTCTCTTCGCGTTTTTGCTGCCGTTCAAGTTCACGAGCTTGGCGTTTTTCGGCTTTTTCTAGTTCTTTTTGTTGCTTAAGAACTTCTTTGGCTTTGAGTTTTTGGAGCCTCTCTTTATCCTTTTCTTGGCGTTTTTTTTCTCTGTCTTTGAGTTTTTGAGAAGCTGCTCTTTCTCTTTCTTTGAGTTTTTGGATTTTGTCTTTTTCTCTTTGTTTTATGAGTCTTTCACGCTCGCGTTCTCGCTGTATTCGTTCTCTCTCTCTTTGTTTGATGAGTTTCTCGCGCTCGCGTTCTCGCTGAGCACTAAGCCTAATCCGCTCTCTTTCTCTTTTGAGTCTTTCTTGTTCTCTTTGTTTGGCGAGCTTAGCTCTTTCTTTAGATAGTTGAGCCTTGCTTTTAATTACGAGAGATTTTTTGGCTAGAGGTTTTTTGACTGAGGTTTTTTTGGATTTAGATGTTTTAAGGGTTTTGGATTTAACTTTGGCACTATTACGACGAGCCGAACTCTCTCTGCGGCGAGCCGAATAAAGTCTTTTGCGTTCAAGCTCACAATCATGACAAGAGTTAGGACGATAGGAAACTTTATTTTTAGGGGTTATTTTGACGCCACAAATACTACAATGAACTACCATATATATTCATTCTAGCGAACTTAAGCTCAGAGGCCAAGGCCGTGGCCTCGGCCAATACTGCTAAAATTATAATTTTTAATGGCCGAAAATCTTATCGCAAGTTTAGAACTCATTAAAGCCGAAGCTTCCGGCTTAACCGAGTTTAATCGTCAAAAATTCAACCAAGAGTTAAGTTATATCCAAGAACTAGAACGAGAGAAGGAGTCTACAGAAGCCACTAACAGAAAGAAACTCGCACCTTATTTACAATTATTCATCTATGGCAAATATTCCGAATTAGAGACTAAGCTCCAAGAAAACCCCAGCTCAATTTCTTTTATAGAACTCAAGGCTCTCAAAATATTGAACCTTCTCAAGTTGGGCCACAAAATAAGTCTCAGAGACATCTTTCCCCTAGCTCAAAGTCCAGAACTTATTCCTCAACAATCCATAGATAACTTAAGTAGACATTTATTATTTATTTTTTTCAGTCTTTATCGCCATCTCAAACTTAAAGATAGTTTGGATAACATAGATCTCTGCTCCTTAGAAGAATATCTTCCGGGCATCTCTCTCAAATATACAGAATATGTTCTTAGATATAATATCGCTACTCAATACTCTCGTGCTTGGTCTATCTTAGAACCTTATTGCCAAGAATCTCATAGCAATTCACAAGCCCCCGAAGCTTATAGATTGTTGGCTATTTACAAACGCATACAAGGTGATCTCATTGGTGCAGAGACCTATAGTCTCCTCTACCATCAACAGAAAACTAATCATCAAAAATTAGGACCCAAAAAACTAATTACTCACGCCAATATTGAAGGCTATCCAGCCTCAGAAGTACTCAGCAACTGGGTTTCTATACTTGAGGAATGTGACGAGATCCAGACTCAAATTTTCAAAACAGCAGGTTTGGAACCTAGTACTTGTGAATATTTTGCTTGTTCGGATTGTTGCAAACAGACTTTCCCAACCCTCTCTTACACTGAATACATCTATCTCAGGGACTGGCTTTTAGCCGAAGGTTATCCCTTGGATGAATTGATCTCTCGTTGCAAAACCATTCAAGCAGATTATCAAAATCTATACGGTGAGACTCTTCAAGTCTTAGATAAAAACTTAGTCGAAAATAATATCCGTGGCATAGAAAATCCTCATAACTACAAATACAGTTGTCCTTTCTTAAGCGAAGAAGGTCGCTGTAAATGCTATCCGGCTAGACCTCTTTTGTGCAGAGGCTTTGGGCTTGCCACTGACAATGGCGTCTCCATCAAAACTTGTAATTATTTTATGACCCAATATCAGCATAATAATTCCGAAAGAGATGTCTATGATCTAAGACCAGTCCAAAGCCTAGCTAAATCCAGTGACAAACACATCACCAAACTAAAACAAACTGGTGAACAATGTCTCAGTGGAACTATTGTTGCTTGGTTTAGTCAAGAATAGATTTGTTAGCAAATCCTGATAAGTCTTAATTTGCTACACTACAAGCATGTTTGATTTATCCAACGCTAATGTTACAGAGACCGAGTCTTCCGAATTAGACCCCAGTCGTCGAAATTTTCTTATAGGTACTGGGATTGCAGCTCTTGGCACTCTAGCTAGCTCCTATCTTCCTAGCCTTGCTCAGAGTGAGAACCTCTACCCCATCTACCGCAAAGGAGCCTATGTCGCCAAAGATTTCAGCCATCTATGCAGAGACTCCAAACTAGGTCTCAGTCCGGCTTTGCTGGAACATCATCTAGGGCTCTACAAAGGCTATGTAGACAAAGTAAACGCTGCCGAATTATATTTTCGTAGTTATACACAAGGTGATATAGATGCTAATCACAGCAAGAACCTAGCCTTCGCTCTCAATGGCATGATTTTGCATGATATTTATTTTACTAATATGACTAGCTCCAAATCATCTCGCTCTAGAACGCTGAACAAAGCTCTAGAAGAGTCTTTTGGCTCTTTTGATAATTACATCAACAACCTAGTCAATATCGCCAAACAGTCCAAGGGCTGGTCTTTAACTTGCTACAACCTCATCAACAAAAAACTAATTAATTATGGCTTAGCTAACCATAGCGATAATTTCCCTAATTTTGTAGTACCCATCTTAGCTTTAGATGTTTATGAACATGCCTACGATAAAGACTTCGGTCTTAGCACTAATGGCAAAGATAAATATATAGAAGTCTTCCGTAGAATCATAGACTGGGATATTGTTGGTGCTCGTTTGCGGTCCTGTGACTAAGCGCCGAGACAAGTTAAGCTCGCTGCCTCACGCCGCATCTGCGTTGTTGTACTAGCGACCCAACGGCATACTATAATCACAAAGCTGAGCGATCTTCTCAAGACAGCTCCACGCCTGCTCTTCAAGCCCTCTCTCTTTATCTATTAGATAAGGCTTACCAAATTTAATCACTATATGTTTGGGACTAACATAAGTTATACCAACTGGTAGTATAGGAGCCCCTGAAAGCTTGGCAACAAATATAGGTCCTATATGTGGTTCACCCAGACTCTCAGTTTGAGAACGAGTACCTTCTATGAAAATACCTAAATTCCAAGCCCAAGTACTAAGCGCTTCTTTTGCAAGCTTCATAGTAGAAGCCGTGGGTTTCTCTCTATCTAAACGAATAGCGCCTAAGATACTAATTATTTTAGAAAAATACGACTTAGTAAAAAGTTCTTTCTTTGCAAGAAAAGCAATCGCTGTCTTGCTTGCATGAGCCAAGAGAGGAGGATCTTGCATAGATCTATGGTTCGAGACTATAACATAATTTTTGGACCAATCTATTTGATCAGCACCCTCAACTTGAATCTTAAAAAAAATACTGTAATAAGGATAGAGTACAAAAGTTCTAACAATCCAATACAAAAATAAATTAGGTTGCTTAAATGGAGAGGTTGACATAACTCAAACTGCTATAATAACAGGGTTTTATGGCCTTTTACAGTACTGATGCTCGTATATCCAAAGACCCTATTGTGGGGCTTATTCAGCAAGCTAGCAACGACAAATCACCCAACAAACTACTAGCCATCGTCGGAGCAGCTCATGCAGATGATGGGAGTTTACTAGTTCCTGAAGCCGTTCGAGAAGTATCTCAAACAATCTCTGCTCAAGGTCTAGATATGAACTATTGTCCTACTCCCGGTATTGCAGGATTAGCAGCTCTACTCTCCGAAGAAATCCTTGGCAAAAAAACTCTTGCTATCTTGGAATCCAAACATATACATAAAGCTGAGATCGTTACTGCTGGAGGGACTAACGCTATTAGCATAGCTCTTAGCGCTCTGTCTTCATCAGAAGATCTCATCATCTCACACAACCCTCACTGGGCTGGTTACGATAGTGTCGCTCTTGGAACCGAAAGAAAAGCCCTGATTAATTTTGAGATCTTAGATCAGTTTGGCAACTTTAATATACAAGCCTTCAAAGACTGTTTAGCTTTTAGTTGTGAAAAATATCCTCAATCCAAAATCATCTTACTTCTCAACACTCCTTTCGATAATCCTCTCGGCAAAGATTATGGTGAAACCGCTTGGGAACAGATCGCCCAAGCTATATATCGCCAAAGACTCACCGACCTAGAACGCGGTCTAGGAGAGCGAGAGATGGTTCTCATCTTGGATACAGCCTACCTTGATTATGGACCCGGTGGCAAGAACTACGCTAGGCTCAGCTTCTTACCCAAGTTCATACTTACAGTTAATGGTCCGGATGTAGACAAAGACAAATTTAATATTGTTATAGCAGGCACAGTCTCCAAAAGTTTTGCAATGTACGGAGCCCGTGTCGGCGTTGCGACTCTGCTTAGTTCTAACATAGAGCATGTTAATCAGTGGCGAGATACTGTGGGTGGCGTTATTCGCGGGACTTTTAGTAATGCTTCTCGTTGCGGTCAAGAGATTGCCCTGCATATATTACAAGACATGAGTAAACTAGCTAATGTACATGATTTTCAGCAACAAGTTACAGAGCTGATTTCAGAGCGCTCTAAAGCGTTCATGCAAGCCCTAGGAGCTAGTGGAGATGCACCTATCATAGCCATAGATCATGGGCTAGAAGTCATTCGTCCTGATGGAGGATTTTTTGTATCGCTTAGGATCGCAGACAAAAATTTCGCCAAAGAACTTTTTGATCAATGCATTAATGAGCATTTTTATGTACCTCTCATCTCCTCCAAATATTTACGAATACCTACTTGTGGTCTAAGTAGTGAGGCTTTGATCACTGTCGCCAAGCGGATTTTAGAGATCAGTCACAGGATTCAACTTAATGAAAGAAAAAGCCATTCTTATTGATGTCATCTCTCCGGACACTAGTCCACAAGAATCTGAACTTAGACTCTTAGAATTAGAAAGCTTAGTCAAAACCTATGGGGGTTTGGTTAGCCTCAAGACAGTCCAGAAACGCAGTATCCCCAACTACAAAACCTTCGTGGGTAGCGGCAAAGTCCAAGAACTACTAGAGGAGTTCGCTGGAGATCATGGCGAACTCAAAGACCTAGATCTCATCATAGTCAACAACATCATGAAACCTAGACAAATCTATAACCTAGAAGAGTTTTGCATAGAGTTTCAAGTCGAGAAGCGCAAAGAGTCTGAGGGACTGCGTTTCGAGATCCCCCACAAAATCAAAGTCTGGGATAGGATAGACCTCATCCTTAAGATCTTCGACAAACACGCAGTTACCGCTGAAGCCAAACTTCAAATAGAACTAGCCAGCATCAAACACATGGGTCCTAGGATTTTCGGCATGGGGCTAGAACTCAATCGCCAAGCAGGAGGTATAGGAACCCTAGGTATAGGTGAAACCAATATCCAAATCATGAAACGGCACTTGCAGCAACGCAGCAAATCCATAGAAGACAAACTTAAATTCTATAGCAATGTTCAAAGCCGCCATAGGGAATCAAGGCGCAACAAATCTCTCAAAACCATTGCTCTAGTGGGTTACACCAATGCTGGCAAAAGCACTCTCATCAAAGCCCTCACCAAAAAACAAGAGGTCTATATCGCTGATGCTCTCTTTGCGACCCTAGATTCCAAAGTAGGAGAGTTGTTCTTACCCAAACTAAGACAAAAAATCATGGTCGCAGATACTATTGGTTTTATACAAGACCTGCCACCCAGTCTTATTGAAGCTTTCAAATCTACTCTAGCCGAGATTATAGAAGCAGACTTACTACTACATGTCATAGATAGTAGTGATCGCAATATCTTCAAAAAAATCTCAGTCGTAGAAGAGATACTAAGCAGTCTAGGTGTGGCTTCCAAGCCCAAAATCTACATCTTCAACAAAACAGATCTCATTCCAGAGGGAGAACTCAAACAACAATATTTATCAGAACTCAAACAACGATACGCAGATTATCAAAGCATCTTCGTCTCAGCTTTAGATGGCTCTCAGTTGGATTTACTTAAAGATAGTGTCGAGGAGTTTTTGTCATAGTCCATCATGACAACAAAATTAACAACAATGAGCAAGCCTAAACCACTATTGACGACTGCGAATCTCTAATTGCTGAGATTCATACAGTCGCTTCGCAACACGCTTATAATCAGAAGCCTCTGCCCAAGAGCTTTCTGGTAGCTCTATACTCTCTGGTATCTCCAAATCAAAAATACTATGTTTGCGAGTAGTTTCACGATAAAGACTTCCGTCATGTATGCGACTAATAATCGAACGAGTCAATTTAAGTGACATGCGCTTGCCTTGACCGTATTGACCGCCAGCCCAGCCGGTATTAAGTAACCAACAATGTACATCATGCTTAGCTATCTTCTCTGCCAGCAAAGCTGCATAAACACTAGGTTTGAGTGGCATAAAAGGAGCTCCGAAACAATGACTAAAAACGGCTTTAGGCTCTGTAACACCCTGCTCCGTACCTGCGACTTTGGCAGTATAACCTAATAGAAACTCTCTTTGAGCATCACTAGCTGAAAGTCTAGAGACAGCAGGCAATACACCAAAAGCATCACAAGTCAGCATAATGATATTACGAGGATGCCTGCGCACAAATCTATCTGCAAAAATATCTGAAGGAAGCTCAGCTAAAGCAGACCCTGTCAAAGATAGGGGGATATAATGCAGCGGATAAGAGACTCTACCGTTCTCAGTCCAAGTCTTATCGTTGTAATCCAGCTCCCCGTCTGGGTTTGGGACATTCTCGATGGTTGAACCAAAACGCCTAGTAGTAGCATAAATCTCAGGTTCAGTCTCTGGACTAAGTCCTATGGTTTTAGCATAACAACCATGCTCGAAATTAAAAATCCCTTGATCATTCCAACCATGCTCATCATCTCCTATGAGATATCGTCCGGGCTCTGTCGAAAGAGTGGTTTTACCAGTACCAGACAAACCAAAAAATATAGCAACATTAGCTGCGCTATCTGTATTGGCTGAACAGTGCATGGACATTATGCCTCGTTGAGGTAATAAATAATTCAGGATACTAAAAACAGATTTTTTCATCTCGCCCCCGTATTTAGTTCCTGCTATTAAAACTTCTTTGCTAGCAAAATTAACTAAAATAAAAGTCTCCGAATTGAGACCATAACGCGCATAATCTGGACCTATCCTAAAACTAGGAAAATCTATCACTGTATACTCTGCTTTGTAATTCTTCCGCCCCTGTTCTATGGGCTCAAGCATATTACGCATAAACAAAGAATGCCAAGCTAATTCTGTTATAACCCGCACATTGATGCTAGTTTCTGGGTCTGCACCAGCTATTAAATCTTGAACAAAAACATCTCGATCTTGAACCGAAGCTAAAAACTGTGCTCGAATAAAATTATAATTTTCCTCTGAAATCGGCTTGTTGACAGGATTTGAAGCAGTAGCCCAGTCCACAAGCTTTTCGCTAGCAGCATTAAAAACTATAAACCTATCATTAGCAGAACGGCCTGTATGAGGTCTAGTATCTATTAAAAGAGCTTTGTGTTTAGTAAGACTAGCCTCAGCTCTATCCAAAGATTCTTTATAAAGTTCTTCTGCTGAGAGATTGTGAAATATTCTTCTTATCTTGTGCAACTCCAATTCATCTGCGTTGATTGACATATAACTATCATCCTAGCACTTAGATTTGTTGCGAAAGCCACAAAACTGGGCATAATAATTTAAGTAGCAATTTTTGAGGTGTAATTATGGCAAGAGCAAAAGTAACAGTAATAGGCGCAGGTAATGTCGGTGCAACAGCAGCACAGAGACTTGCAGAAAAAAATATATCAGATGTAGTGCTTATAGATGTCGCTGCTGGTATCGCAGCTGGCAAAGCTCTAGATCTAATGGAAGCTAGGCCTGTAGAACTTCATGACCGCATGATTATAGGTAGCGGTGATTATGCTCTTAGTGCTAATTCAGACATAGTACTAATGACAGCTGGCCTCGCTCGCAAGCCGGGTATGAGTAGAGATGATCTTCTCATGAAGAACGCTGATATAGTCTCTGCTTGCATAGAGAATGCTCACAAATACTCACCTAACGCAATTTTTATAGTAGTGTCTAACCCTGTTGATGCTATGACTCAGTTAACTTATGAACTCCTCTCCCAGAAAGGCGTTGCCAAAAACAAAATCCTAGGTATGGCTGGCGTTCTGGATAGTTCTCGCATGGCTTTCTTTATAGCTGAAGCTCTAAATGTCTCCATCAAAAATGTACAACCTTGCGTTCTTGGCGGACATGGAGATGATATGGTTCCCATAGCTCGCTACAGCACTGTAGCTGGTATCCCACTCACTGAGCTGCTTCCAGCAGATCAGATCCAAGCCATCATAGAACGCACTCAAAAAGGCGGCATAGAGATAGTTAATCTTCTTCAGACTGGTTCTGCTTTTTATGCTCCAGCCAGCTCCTCTGTCGAGATGATCCAAGCTATACTGCAAGACAGCAAAGCTATACTCCCTTGTTCTTGTTACTTAGACGGAGAATATGGCATCAAAGGCGTTTTTGTAGGAGTTCCTACGAAACTTGGAGCCAATGGTATAGAGGATATCTTGGAGATCAAACTAAACCCAGAAGAACTCAAAGCTCTTCAAAGCTCAGCCGAGTCTGTGCGCAAAAACATCGCAAATTTACATACTTTGCGGGCAGCTATGGTTTAGGGATTGTTTTTTGCCCCAGATAGCTCTTAAGGATGCGCTGAAAAACGCAGTTTTGAGGCGACATCCGTCATAGATAGAGATTTAAGGACCCGCTCTGTGAGCAAGGCTTAGCCTTGGTCACAGTTAGCGTAGAGCCTGCAATATTTGTTTTGCAGCGGGTCCTTAAACTCCTAGCCCCCTTCACAGAAGTCAGATATAATCGAGCTTATGCCCGATATCAAACTAACTGTGCTTTTTGGTACTGAGACTGGTAATTCAGAAAAACTAGCCAAACAGGTTATTGCAGAAGCCAACAAAAGATCTTATGCAACCGTGCTCAAAGCTGCTTCAACATTGAGTCCTGAGGATTTAGCGAGTACTGGTCTCACTTTGATAGTGATATCCACTTGGGGAGAAGGTGATCCTCCTAGCTCTGCCGAGAAATTTTGCAAAGCCTTATACAGCGCATCCAAACCAGACCTATCATCCAGCACTCTATATACAGTTCTAGCTTTAGGGGATAAATCCTATGCTGATTTTTGTGGCTGTGGCCGCAAAGTAGACGAGAGTTTGGCTAAACTAGGGGCTCTGCGCATGATGCCTCGTCAAGATTTGGATGTGGATTTTGATGCTGACTTCAAAGTCTGGCAAGACAAATTTTTTGCACGCATAGAAAGCTTAGCGAGCTAAGCTCCTGCCTTAACTTTGGCTATCATTTTTTGGAGGGTCTGCTTGCAAGCCTCTTCCCTAGCGGGGTCTATGGTTACA
The DNA here is from genome assembly GCA_964487825.1 of uncultured Gammaproteobacteria bacterium. Lineage (GTDB taxonomy): Bacteria > Cyanobacteriota > Vampirovibrionia > LMEP-6097 > LMEP-6097 > CAZASO01. Next base: position 3,698 of record CAZASO010000035.1, on the reverse strand, counting down.
GCAGCTTCAGCAGCGGCTTTAGCGGCAGCAGCCTCTGCTTTTTCGGCTTCTTTTTGGGCTTTGGTTTTGTATTCTTTGAGTTTGAAATACTCTCGGCTCTGCTCTTGGCTTAGAGTAAGTTTGCGAATATCATAGATCAGAGCTTCTCTAGACTCCTCGGACATTTCAAAATCCACAGTATTAATAATGCAATCAGTTGGGCAGACTTCTGTGCAAAGACCACAAAACATACAAAGACCATGATCTATATAGAACTGTGTGGATTTGGCTTTGACTGATTCGTGAGCAACTACAGTGATACAAGCATCTGGGCAAACTCGCTCACATTGTTTGCAGGCAATACAAAGATGTTCACCAGTATCTGGATCTACATTCAAAGCCAGTCTATGACGGGATCTGGGGTATAACTCTGGCATACGATGAGGGTAAGCACTAGTAATAGGATCCCTAGTGGTATGCTTGGCCACTGTGTACATGCCTTTGAAGATATTGGCAAGTCCATCTACGGTATCAGTAATAGGTTTGAGTAAGTCTGTCATATAGCAAGAAGCTCCAAAAGTATAGTCATAAGAAAAATGATAATTAAAGTTAGAGGTATAAGGTAAGTCCAACCGAACTCCATAAGCTGATCTTGGCGCAATCTAGGTAGAGTGGCACGAATCCAAATAGCAAGCAAAAACATCAAGTAAATTTTGATGATGAAAACTAAACTAGTCAGAACCCACACAAAGTTCAAGTCTGTAGTAAGGTCTGCAAAAGTAGATAAAGACTCTGGTAAATGAATAGTGATATGACTCAGTTGAGAGTACAAAGCATTCTCGGCTTCTAAACTAATAGGTAAGTGAGATCCGCCTAGGAAGAGAACTACAGCAATACCAGAAGCAATAAATAAATTAGTATATTCTGCTAGAAAAAATAATGCGAATTTCATACCAGAACATTCTGTATTAAAACCAGATACTAACTCTGATTCAGCCTCAGGGATATCAAAAGGTATGCGATTAACTTCTGCAGTAGAAGCTGTAACAAAAATAATAAAAAGAGCTAAGCATAAGACAACAAAAAGAAGAGCTAGTAAACCCTGAGATAAAGACCCTGAGTGGCTTGCAAAGATAGCAGGGATATTGTTGATTTGTCCATGACCAAAAATATTCCACTGACTAAGTCCACCAGCTTGAGTATCAGACACTTCTACTAGATTCATGGAGCCACTCATCAGAATAATAGCTATCAAAGCTAAAACCATAGGTATCTCATAACTAATCGCTTGAGAAGCTGCTCTGAGACCACCCATCAAAGAATATTTGTTATTGGAAGCCCAGCCTTCCATAACTAAAGACATAGTCCCGAGTGAAGCTAAACCAATAACAAAAATTAAACCTATATCCAAGTTAGTCGTTACAAAAATCCCAAGATTATTAGAGGCGATAGATAGAAGCGGCATGAATACTACCATTGCAGGTGCAAAGAATAAAGCAGGAGCCAAAGTAAAAAGAAGTTTGTCAGCTTTGGCTGGAGTAGTATCTTCTTTGAAGAGTAATTTTAAAGCATCTGCCAAGGTCTGAAGAAAACCACTAGGTCCAACATCCATAGGACCTGTACGCATAGTAAGTAGAGCCAAGAACTTACGCTCACAAAGTACCATGAATAGTGCGTTTACAGGAATAATGGTCGCCACTGTAACAGTAGGGGCAAGATAGGCCAAAATCTCCGATATTTGTTTTGCAAGCTCTGGACTCAATGTTAATAGCGATGCGTATTTGTTAACGAGATAAGGCAAGAGCCAAGCAAAAGTAATCCCCCCACCAGCAGCAGCCCCAAAAACTATCAGCGCCCAGACAAGAGCCAAAACTAAAAATTTGGATGCCTGTCCTAAAGCACTATAATGCTGATACTTATCTCGAGGATGGTAAGTGCTAAGAAGCCTAAGGTTAAGTGGTTTTGAACTCATAGATAAACAGTCCTGCCAAATTATAACTTGCATTAGACTTGTTGCCAAACCCTAGGCTAATGTTTTAGACTCTGCGCAGCACAAGAAATATTGCAAACTCTATCTGTGACGAATCTTGCTTCGAAACTGCATTTTTCAGAACACCCTTAAGATAAAAATCTACTCTGGCAGGTGATAAACTTATTCCTGAATTATGCCCAAAAAGAAACTAGGCGAAATATTAATTGACTTAGGCAAATTAAGTGAAACTCAGTTAGAACGCGCTCTTAAAATCCAAGCAAGCCAAGCTGTTGACGAGAAATTTCCCATCGGAAGAATTTTATTAGAAGAAGGCTATATCGAACCTAATGATTTGATAGAGGCCATCAAGATTCAGTCTGCTCAAGCTTAATTCCAAAGCAAGTCTCAAGCGTAAATCCTAAGCAAAAGTCTACCAAGTAGAAATTGCACTTCTCTTCCAAGTGTTGGCCGCAGTACAAACATATATATAGTTGACATCCCAAACTATCTCACCTTGATCACAGGTATCAGCCGCACTGGCCGGTGTTTTAGCTGTGCGTATTCTGATAGTGTCACTATTGACATCGAACTTCTCTGTCGGAGAAGCTGTTGCGATACCAACGTTGCCAGCACTATCTACTGATACACCCTCGTCTCCACCATCTCCAGAGAGATAGTTAGAACCTAGAATAATATTTGCAGTAGTACCAGATAAAGTTAAATCCCCGTCAGCAGTGATAGCCCCAATCCCAGTCATAGCACCGGTTGTAGAGATATCCCAATCAGAAGAATTAACAGCAACCGTGGCAGAGTTATTACCAATGGTAGCAGCTCCAATAACATCTAAAGTACTAGACAGGGTCGCTGCTCCAGCCACTCCTAGAGTACCGTTCACATCCAGTAGATAATCTGGGCTAGTATCATTGATACCCAAATTACCAGTAGCATCTAAAGTCATCTTCTCAGCCAAAGTACCACTAGATACAGTAGAGAAGCCTAGTTTAGAGCTTCGAGTAGCATGCGTTACTGTACTCCAATAAGCTCCTATGCGAGCAATGTCTTGAGAGGCAGTCGTGTCTGACTCTGCATAAAATCTAAGCCCTACTCCAAAACCAGCAGCCGGGGTTCCACTTGTATCATGATAAATTTTCAGTGTATCTAAAATAGAGTTAGTAGCATTGCTGCCAGTGTTCTGCATCAATATCGTACCTGTAGTACCACGAGCAGTAATATTAAGACCTCCACTATTACTATTAGATACTATCGTGCCACCAATACTAGTATCATTATTTGGACTAATCTCGACACCCGGATAATATCCATTAGTAGCATCACCAATCAAAGACAGAGTAGGATTGGCGTTACCAACAGCAACTCGCATAGTTCCATTGCCAGCTCCACCATAAACATCTAACTTCTGTGCTGGACTTGCGGTGCCTATACCTAGATTACCGCTAGTGTTAATAGTCACGAGATCTGAAGTATGATTTGTGACATAAAAATTATTGTCAGAAGCATCTGATCTAATCTCCCATGTATCAGCAACATCATCTCCATCATCAGCATCTAAAGTAATGATGGCATCAGTAGCTTCTGCACCTTGGACTTCCAGAAGATCTTCTGCAGTAGCTGTGCCTATACCCACATTACCTGTCAGTGTAGAAGTACCATCAATAGTGAGGTTGCTGTTAGACTGTATCGCACCAGCCGCACTGATACTCACTCCCGTAGAACCATAGCCGCCACC
>CAZASO010000034.1:6115-18940 GCA_964487825.1 uncultured Gammaproteobacteria bacterium | reverse complement strand
TCCTTCTTCGGCTGCTTGTACCTAGGTATCCACCATACGCACTTAGTAGCTTTTTCCTATTATCAAAACGGCTCAAAGAGTCGTTTTGATGATTAATCTTCTTCTGAACATTAATTGCTTAGGTGTGCATTGTGTTTCTGTATGAATGCAGCTCACAGAATTAGAGCTACATTCAGATCAGACCTAGCTATCTAAACAGAACATATTATGTTCTGTTTTCGTCAAATATGCAGTTTTCAGTCTACAGCCGAGTCTCTAAGCGGGTTCGAAGCTTCTGGCCTCTGGCCCAATCGCTGCCTGCTAATCACACCTTGAGGGGGACTTGCTTATGAAGACTTCGTGTTATGTACAAGAAGTGCTTCAGGGGCAACGACTTTTAGAGTCGAGGTTAAGAATCCTAGCAGACTCTAGCTAAGTTTTGCTCAGAGAAATAGCTAAACAAAGATAAAAATGAGGGGGTTCTGATATTATGTAGATACTGTCCAAGCAAAGAAGGAATAAATCTCAAAAAAAGTAACAACAAGTGGAGAAATAAATTCATGCAAACTTTAGAAGCTATTCGCGAAAGACGAGCAGTCAAACACTATGACCCTAATCACAAAATGTCAGAAGCTGAAATCCAGCAATTGACTGCTTTTGCGCTCCTCTCACCAACATCGTTCAACATACAGAACTGGCGTTTTGTTGTGGTAGATGATCCAACCATAAAATCCAAACTCAGAGTAGCAGCTTGGGATCAGGCTCAAGTAAGTGAAGCCTCTGTAGTAGTACTAGTCTGCGCTAATCTCAAATCTTGGGCTGAGCAGCCAGAACGATACTGGGCTAAAGCTCCCGAAGAGATTCGCAATACTTTGGTTCCGATGATAGGTCAGTTTTATGCTGGTAAACCAGAATTAGAAAGAGATGAGGCTATGCGTAGTGTAGGTCTATCCGCTCAAACCCTGATGCTGACAGCAAAAGACATGGGTTATGATTCTTGCCCAATGATAGGTTTTGATGCTGGCCAAGTTGCAAGCATAATCAAACTACCTGCAAATCATGTAGTCGGCATGATGATCACCATAGGCAAAGCCCTGAAACCCGCTAGGGAACGAGCTGGCCAACTAGAAGCAAAAGAAGTGGTGTTTAGGAATAGTTTTTGATGGAAGTTGGGACAATGACTAGAAGAGTTTGATAAAGAGTTTAGCTGGGTCTATGAGTATTGGTCTAAAACGCCGTTCAAGAAAAGGGATCTTTAATCCGCTAAAATATAAAGCGTGAAAGAACTCATCAACAAAAGCGCCTTAGAACTTAGAGATTTATTTTTATCTCGTCAACTTTCAGCAGAAGAGATTAGTAGGAATTTTTTAGAGCGGATAGATAGATATGATAGTGAGATTAATTCTTTCATAAGCCGCTGTGATGAAATTGCTATCCGGACTGCCAAAAACTTAGATCAAAAACTTGCAAAGCTAGACAAGAGTCTTAATAAATCTGAACAAATCCAAGCAATGGGAATACTAGCTGGAGCCCCTATCGCTATCAAAGACCTTATCAACCTTAAAGGCACTAGCACTAGTGCTGCATCCAGAATGCTCACTGGCTACAAATCCACTTATGATGCGACTATAACTACTAAGGTTTTAGAAGCTGGTGCCATTCCTATTGGGAAAACCAATCTAGATGAGTTTGCTATGGGTTCTAGTAATGAAAACTCTGCTTATGGTCCAGTGCATAATCCTTGGGCTTACGATAGAGTGCCCGGTGGTAGTTCTGGTGGCTCTGCTGCTGCTGTAGCGGCACGGTTTGCGCCTCTGGCTTTTGGAACAGATACAGGTGGTTCCATTAGACAGCCAGCTAGCTACTGCGGAATAGTAGGTCTCAAACCCACTTACGGACGGGTTTCTAGATATGGGATAGTGGCTTTTGCTTCTAGTTTAGACCAAGCTGGCCCAATGACTCATTCTGTACAAGATGCTGCTCTACTTATGGAAGCCATGGCTGGTCAAGATCCCAAAGACAGTAGCTCTATCAAAACACCAGTGCCCAACTATCTTGCAGAGATAGAGCAAGGTTTTGCCAAAACCCAGTCTCTAAAAGGTATGCGCTTAGGTATTGCGCCAGAATTTTTTGATGAGAACTCTGGTCTTAATCCAGAAGTCAAAGCTTCTGTTCTCAAAGCCATCAAACATTTTGAATCCCTCGGAGCCAAAACCGTAGAGATACAACTCAATAAAACCAAATATGGTTTACCTTGCTACTATGTCATTGCCCCTTCAGAAGCCAGTTCTAATCTAGCTCGTTACGATGGGGTGCGTTTTGGCCATAGATCTGAGACTGCTGATAATCTCATGGATATGTATCTGGAGTCCCGGTGTTTATTTGGTCCAGAGGTTAAACGCCGTATTATGATTGGGGTCTACGCTCTTAGCTCTGGATATTTTGATGCCTACTACAAAAAAGCCCAGCAAGTTCGCAGGCTTATTGCTGAAGATTTTGATGCTGCTTTTGATAACTGTGATTTTATAGTTTCACCTACCGCACCTAGTACTGCTTTTCGCTTAGGTGAGATCCAAGATCCACTCAGCATGTACCTTGCAGATATTTATACTGTGCAAGTCAATCTTGCTGGTTTACCTGCGATCTCTTTTAATTGTGGTTTTGATAGTCAAGGTCTACCAATAGGTATGCAGCTTATAGCTCCTGTCATGGCTGAAGCTAGACTTCTAAATGCTGCTTATGCTTTTGAGTCTACGACTGATTATAATAAAGAACCTGCTTTAAGGACCCACTCTGCAAGCGGGGCTTAGCTAAAACAAGACATCCTTGGATTCATCCCAAGTCACACCTTTGCTGTGTTTAGTTCCAGTTTTAGTAGGTAGGCTAGGTGCTTTGAGAAGAATACCTTGTTCATTCAACTGAATTTCTAATTCAGAACCCTCTTGAAGTCCAAGCAAATCTAATAAAACTTTGGGGATAATAATCCCGTGACTACTACCGATTTTGATGATTTTGCGTGGAATTTTTTTCATATGAATTGGGCTCCAATGTTATAATTTTAGTATAATATAATTATAATACACTTGGGCTATTTTTAGAATCTAGGTATATTAGACTTGTTACGAAATAGGCGTTTTGCTCCAGATACTAGGGGTACAAGCAAGTGCAGTGAGACATCGCTGAGATTCTAAGAGTGCAGCTCAATAATTGAGATAGGGCTTCATAATATTTTGACAGACAAACAGTACCTTGAAAGATGTTTAGAATTGGCTCAAAAAGGAGCCTCTGGGACTCACCCAAATCCCATGGTTGGGGCTCTCATACTTAATACCAATGGAGAGCTAATCTCAGAAGGCTTTCATAAACTCTACGGTCAGGCTCACGCCGAGCAAGCCGCTATTCAGGCAGCCATCAAACAAGGTCGCAAGGAGGAACTGAAAGGATCTAGTATCTATGTTTCACTAGAACCTTGCGCTCACCATGGCAAAACACCTGCTTGCACAGATCTCATCATTCAACACAAAATTAAACGAGTCATCTACGCAAGCCCAGACCCTAATCCACTAGTGAGTTCCAAGGGTCTTGCCAAACTTCAAAGTCACAGAATTGAAATTTTGGGACCAGAGAATTTAGATCCAGACCTAGTGAAACGAGCGAGGAAACTTAATCGAGCTTTTTATAAACATCTAGATGGGGCTTCTTGGGTTACAGCCAAAATCGCTCTGAACGCAGATGCCAGCATGCTAGCTCCTGCTCGCAGCATTAGCACAGCCAAATCTCAGCAAGATGTACATAGGCTAAGAGCCTCTCACCAAGTACTAATCAGTGCTTATGGAACTGTCATCACAGACAATCCTCAACTCAATGTTCGTTATAGTGCAGAAGAGCTGGGTCTCTCACAAATTATAGAACCCATAAAAGTAATCATGACTGACTCCAGAGATTTTACTGAACTCGAAAAAGCATCCCTCAATATCTTCCAAGGTCCAAGACCAGCTAGAATCGTCAAAGCCATGAGCCCAAAAGACTTAATCAAAGAACTTAGACAAGAAGGTCTCAGCAAAATCATGCTAGAAGCTGGTCCCAGACTACAACAGAGTTTCCTTGAGGCTGGACTAGTAGATGAACTTATAATCTACCAAGCTCTGGAAAAAGTGCAGCCAAATTTATTTAGGCATCAACAAGAAGAACTCAGCCTAGAAGCCATCGCTAGCAAACTAAGCAAAATCTATGCTGCCAAAGAAATAAGCTATGAGCTTATAAAAGACACTGGCAGAGAGGATCTTAAGCTTAGTTTATTCTTCAGTTAACTCTCTTAGCTTGATAAATTATTTTGGCTAAATGCAGATTAACATCATCAGCATAAGTATCAGCACCATCACTGCCACTACGACGAATTACGATATTAAGCATATCGTTAGGAGCAATATCTGCCGCACTAATTGCGATATTGCTAGCAGTATTAGCCAAGGTCAAAGTCACTCCGGGACTGGCTTGCGTATAAGTCTTGGAGATAAAAGAAGCTGAACCGGGGACCAATTCTCCCGAGGCTAAAGCAGCATAGTCTACTACCCATTTGACATTACCAGCATTATTGTCACTGGGACTCCAATACAGTTGCACTATGATATCCGTGCCAGCGACATAGTCATCAGGAAGAGGCAAAGACCAGCGAGCATAGCTATCTCCGTCATCATAACGAAGCACAGGAGCCGCTCCATAACCGGATCCTACAGTACCTATATTCAAACTAGTTCTAATACCAGAACCAAGATCTAGCATAGTGTATTTGCCACCGATAGTGCTAATTACATTGGCAGCAAGGTCCTCAGCCAAAATAGAACCATTAAGTATCTTAGAGCTAGTAACCGCATTCGCTCCCAAGTCTTCAGCAGCAATAGTTCCATCTAGTATCTTAGAGCTAGTAACTGCACTTGCTCCCAAGTCTTCAGCAACAATAGTTCCATCTAGTATCTTAGAGCTAGTAACCGCATTCGCTCCAAGCTCACTATTAGTAATGGCTCCAGCAGATATCTCATTAGCAGTAAGAGTTTCTGGTTGTATGTCTATCGCTTGAATAGAATTATTTGAGATCTTGCCTCCGTCTACAGCACCGTCTGCCAAATCCGCTGTCTCAACTGTACCGTTGAGAATTTTATCGCTAGTTACAGCATTAGCAGAGAGATGTGCATTGGTAACAGCACTAGTTCCTAGCTTATTAGCATTCACTGCTCCATCTGCTATTTTGTCAGAGGTGATAGCTCCATCACTGATTTGACCAGAACTAATTACTTGACCATCTGCTGGCACGAAGTCGTCCAGATCGTCCGCCTTGACTGGGTTTGAAGCCAAGATCATAAGTACTAGTATGCTGAGTGTTGTGATTTTCATTTTAGTATTCTCCCGGGGTATTCGATAGAAATAGAACTGAGGTTGGCTTTAATGTCACGATTATCCAAACGACTCAGAGTAAAAGTTAAATAGCGGTCTAAAGAAGCTATAGGTATAGTGAACTCCGTTTCAGTTAGCGTCAAAAACAATGCTGGAGCGGAACTTGGAGCATCTAGATTTTGCATAGCGCTAGGATTAATAATGTCCCCATCTGCATAAGAGATGTAAGCTAAACGCCAATCTACTACCTGAGCAGAATTATTACTAGGACTCCAAGCTAGTTTAATTTTGATATTCGGGTTATTCGGATCATCTCTTAGAAGATCCTCGGGTAGTACTGTAGACCAAGTAGAATTGCCCGCGTTCTGATATCGCAGAACTGGCATAGTACTAGCAGCAACAGTACCCAAGAGTACAGAGCTGGACCTCAAAGCCTCTTTGAGAGGGACATTCAAGGTTTGAGTCCTAACCACAGATTGAATTTTATCTACAGCAATAGAACCATTTTGAATTTGACTAGGGTCTAATTGCTGAACTACCGTGGTAATCGGACTTGCGTTAATAATAGTCGTAGCACCACCACCACTAGTAGCATCGTCTCCATTGGAACCTTGTTTGCTAGCAAATTCTATAGGACTAGACCAATCTCCACTAGCATCACTAGATTTGATATAGATGAGCCCTGTGTCTTTATCCAAGAAGACAGTACCCTTGGGAGCCGCATCATGATTATCTCTCTCTTCAAGAGTTCCAACTTCATCAAAATCCAAGATCTTATTAACTATTTTATTTCTCTGAGTAAGTTTGCCAGAACTTTTACGAAAAGGAACTTGCAGATTATAGACTCCGTCTTGTTTTTGCATACCTACGGGCTGCCCTGCTGGAACCATAGAAATAGCAAATTTCTTGGCTATATACTCTAGCTCTTGCTCGTCCAAAAGCTTATCATCACTGAGTTCTAGGCTAGGCGGCTTAGGCTTAAAAGTAATGAGTTCTTTGGATGCGAAACTATTTCTAAATTTGCTCCTAGGGTTACCCTCAGTATCGTAGACGATGAAATCAAAATTCTCTGATTGATTTTTAAACTCTGGAAGATTCATTCTAAGGTCTATATGATCTTGTCCTTGTTTAACTGGATAATTAAAAGACGCTACTAGCTCAGGAGCCTCATCAGTACTGCGATAGACCTCGATTTTAATATTGCCTTTGGAGACAGTTACCATGTCTGGCAAAATATCCAAACGCATTCTAACTTGAGGAACACCACTAGCCGTACTTACAACTTCATCTCCTTCAGCCAAAAAGAGTCCTATACGGGTATCACCACCTAGAGCATTTGTTCTAACGAACCTGATTTGAGCTCCGACTGGTAATAAAAAAAGCCAACAAATAAATAAAAAAACTAGGGGTTTGATCTTCTGCATTGGGGACGCTATATATATTTCCTGCCACGACAAGACACTCCTAGAGCTGCTTTTAGAAGAAATCCTCCAAGTAAAGGATAGAGATGCCCAAACTAGACCAAACAACCTAGAGGACAAATGACCCCTTTCGTTTTAAGGGAGGACTTGCAAGAATAAGCTGCATGAACGGATACAGCGAAATAGGAGCCATATATTTCTCCATAGGAGACAAAACCAGCGTGGCTCGCTACCTCAAATCTAGCGACCAAATCCTTACAGAGACTTATATAGGCAGCCCTCCTTATTCCTATATCCGAGGTGTAATGCCTTCCATACTTCGGCAATATCATGCAGCTGAACACAAAGTCTACAACTGTTTTATGCGCAAAATTCGCAAACTGCCTAATGATGCGCCTTTAAGCAAACTCGCTGAGCAAATACCCTCACTACATGAAGTTCGGAACAGTTCTTCTCATTCTATATTTTGTGGCAGCACCCTTTGTGTTAGTAGCGCCATTTTACTCTTAGGTGCTGCCACTCCTAATTTGTTTAGATTCCAAAATCACAATCTAGCCTTTATGAGTCTTTGCCTAGGAGCTTCTTTAGCCTTAGCGTATTGCATCGGCTCTTGGCTTCAACAACGATACTACTTGGCAAAGCCCAATGACAAACAACTAGAACTTGGACTAGCAGCACTAAAGGAGGTACTTAAAGATGGACAATAATTTAGAACATGTATGGGGATTAGTGAGTTTTATTTTTTACCTAATCTCAATTTTCGCAGCTATCACTTTACCTATCTGGGGTTATAACCTGCTGGAAAAACACTTAGACAGCAAACACAAAGCTCTAAGAGTAAATGCGAAACAACCCAATGCCCTTAGTAAAAACTCTATAGTAGCTTCCGTAGGAACCACTACAGCAGGGGTTTTCACTATACAGATATTGCCACTTTTATTTAGCATGATCAATGATATCGGTGGTAGCTTTGCCGTCAACACTGTCTACGGAGATTATATGTCTGGCTCTGGCATGGGAGAATATGTCGATAATTTTTATGCTCTCACTGCTCAACTAGGAGATATCACTCAAACAGCAGCACCAATGGCTGCTGTAGGTTTAGGGGGGTTTAATTTACTTAATAATTTATCTAGAGGTTTACCAGCCATAGCGAGGAGTGCCACCAAAACTCTGAAGCAAGGTAGGTGAAGTCCTTTCGGAGACTAGGTTCCGGCAGATCAGCATTTTCATTTAGACACATAGTTGATGCTGCATAGGAAGAGTCAAAGAAGGATAGGGGACAAAGATGAGCGCAGTTAATACTTACAGGCATTTCAAAAAGCAGGATGAGGTTTTCATGGGGATGAACTTCGTCTCACTTGGAGCCCTAGTATTAGCTGCGCTTAGTCTTTTTTATACAGCAGTCTATTTTAAGCTTGCCATCAACAGCCCTTTATTATTATTCATGGCTTTACTCTGGATGATAGTTATTGCTCTCATCATCAAAGCCTCTAGTGGAGACGAAGTTACTGGATTTTATTCATCTATCTTCTTACATCCTCTCTCTGACCATAGCTATGCTTTACGCTCCGCAGAAGCAGCCCCTGCTGAGCCAGCCCTAGATAGGCTTTTGGGTCTCACACTAGAAGAGGATCTGATCTTAGATAAAGACTCTAACCTCGTTGCCGTAATCCAGCTAGAGAGCGCTGTTCAGGCTGCCAATCTTGAAGACTCCAAGATCAAAGAGATCTGCGAGCAATGGTCTAAGTTTTTGGCACAATTACAAAGTAGCTCTAGCCTTAAATCTTATTTCAGCCTAGCTTCTAATGAAGGTGATAGTATCCAAGCTTTTCTTAAGGTCAAACAATATCAACAAAACTCCTATCTAGAATATCTGCAGAAACAATCTCTAGATACAGAATTACTCCACAAGGATAATATATTATCCTCCTCTCTCTATCATCAAAGTTGGTTTAAAGATCTTATCCAAAAACAAGCATTTATAGCAGATTGGGATTTCTATCTCATCATCAAACAGCAAAACACTCGCAATAAAATTCCCGCTTGGCTAAAATTCTTCCGCAAAAAATCCACATTCAGCTCTCAAGATTTAGAAGAAGAACTTAAACTCTTGGAACAAAAAATCGAACTAAGTCTACTCTCGCTTCAAGGACTAGGCATCAAAGCCAAGCAAGTTACAAAACAGTCCCTAAAAGACTTTTACCAAGAATATCACCCTTCACAAAACAGCTCCATTACTAAGCTTTACGATAGAGCTAAATTTTTAGAGCTAGGTCAGAGCTACCATCAAACCCTTAGATTTAGCTGCTGCCCAGAAGAAGGAGAGCTAGGTTTATGGCTCTACGAACTATTAAGTCAAATCAAGTCCAAAGCCTATCTAAGTGTAAGTTGGACTCACAGAGATGCTCACAAAGACAGGAGAACTGCTGAACAAAAAGCAGAGGTCTTAAGACAAATGCCTAGATCCAACAAAAGTCGCACCCAATCCATCATCAAAGAAAACGCCGCACTCGTTCTAGATCTCATGGATACCCCTCATAGTTACGATTTGAGTATTTTACTTAGTCTGGAAAATTCCAGTTTGGCAGATCTAGACAAAGAAAGCCTTAGGCTCTGCAAAAGCTATCAGGGAGCGAGACTCACAAGACTAGATAGACAACAACTACATCATTTTATCTCCAATCTACCCTTTGCCTCTTCTAGACTAAAACCCTCAGAGTTACTCTTCGCGAGCCATGGCTTCGCTGGATCTTGTTTTATTTTTATAGCTAATGACCTAGGAACGAGAGAAGGACCTCTTCTGGGGTTAGCTTGGGACAATATGAAACCTATATATTTAGATGAGTATGATCGCAAAGTCTGCCACAATCGCAGTATCAATTTCATAGGCGATTCTGGTTCTGGCAAGACCGTAGCAGCCAAACTAGCCGTCAAACGCAGGCTAGAACGGGGTGGTAGCTTCGTCATCATAGACAATACAACTGATGGTTGGGATTTTTTTGTAAATTATTATGGAGGAAGTATCGTAGAGATAGACAGTAGTCCTAGTCCCGATGATACAGCTTATTTTGCAGCTCTAGCTATTTCCGACAATGCTAGTAGCGCAGAGATTAATCAACACATCGAAAGAGTTATCAGACTACTTAGTCTCCTCAAAAATCGAGATACAGAGATTAGCATAGAAGAAGAGTTTTTCCTACTTCGAGTCTTAAATGATCTTTACAAACAAAAGCTCAAACCAAGTCTCAGTGAGCTTTACGAGCATCTATCTTCGTACAACCAAGACCCAAATTTCTCTACACATGTCAGCAATTATCAAAAAGCTATAGCCCCTTACTCTAGAATCTGCGGCGGTCTATATTCTGGACTCATGGATGCTAGTAAGGCGCGTATCTCAGACAAGAGTAAATTACTTTTAGTAACTTTCTCGAAAGTTGCACAAGATGCTAATTTTCTACCCGTAGCTTTGTTTTTAGTAATGAACTATGTCAGTCAAAGAGTAATCTTCCAAAAAGAAAGTGCCTTAACACTCATAGTAGACGAAGCTTGGAAAATTTTTACAGGGACAAAAGCTAAGCTGGGTAAAGATACGCTTAGCTTCTTTGCAAGGGCAGGAAGAGGAATGGATCTGGGTCTATGGACTATATCGCAAAAACCCCAAGACTTACCAAGAGAAGTCCATTCCTCAGCCTCTTGCACCCTTTGTTTTCAGCTCAAAGAAAATAGTGACAAACAGGACCTAATCCTAGCTACTGGTCTCAAAGACAAAGAACGGGACTTAGTCTATCATCACGCTCTAAGTGAAGCAGGGACCTGCTTCCTCAAAACCACTCGCTCAGCAGGTTTAATTCAAATCCGAATGGATGAAATGGAAGCCGTACTCAGTAATTCAACAAGAGATTTTGTAGACAGAAGAACAAAAATTATGTCTAGGTTCTCAAATCTAGATCTCGCTCAAGCAGCAGCTCAGACCTTACAAGAGCTATTAAATCAAAACCAAAATTTAATCTCATGATAGATATGGATATCCCCGCCAGCACAGATAGTGGCATCTTAAAAATACAAAAAGGAATAAACAGATGGCTAGAACAATTAGGAATCATAAAAAAACTACAGGTGAGCTTGGTTTTGAGCTGGATTTTGATCATCCTACTCGGACTTCAACTTCTAGAAAAAAGTCCGAATCATACAAAAGAAAAAGCCCCCCAGCCAATCCAAGAAAAACAAATTAATCCCGAAGAATTAAAGATCTTCAGTCAAAAATATTTGGAAGTTTTTTTTGCTGAACCCAATACTCAAAATCTTGCTTACCTAGAACGACACAGTGAAGCTAGTTTATTTATCAAACAAATCTATCCATCATTAAAGGCAAGAGAAAAACAAAATATCCATAGTCGCTTAGATATTGAACAAATCTACATAGAAGAACTAGCTAATCAAAAAGTTAAAATTAGCTGCTTTGCTCAAGAAAATTTCCCTAAGGCTGATTATGAAAACAGGGAGCTTCAAATAGAACTAATCATAGATTTAGAGGAAGGAAGTCCCAAAGTTAGCTCTATACCAGTCTTTCAGAGTAAAAATCTCTGAGAAAGTTCTAAGGATTACAACATGATTATAATAAAGTTAGAATCACATAAAACTCGCAGCCTCCTTCGGGTTTTTTGCAATATTTTATTAAGTCTATGTCTCTGCTGTTTTAGTCTCTCTCCAGCCCGAGCTGAGCTTAGTGATATTTTCAATAATATTTTTTTTGATAATTACCCAGAAGAAAAAAACAAAGAGATTCACATTAACAAAGGCTCTAGCCCATTAAACCAAAATAAATTCCAAAGGAACACTATACCGGGTGAAAAAAACTTAGAAGACTTAGATCAAACTGTCGCAAATTTATTAACAGAAATAGGTTTCAATAAATTCAGCCTCGGTACCGGCATGGTAGATGTAACCTTCCAAGTTAGAGATGGGGTGAAATACGCTCTAGAAGATACTTTCAGTGGCTATGCTGAATTCCAAAGACGCAAAATGCTAGAAGAAATACTCAACTCTAACGCCAAAGCCAACGCCCAAACTACAGAATTTTTATTAATTAGCAGCGGACTTAAAGAAGAAAGTTTTGGGCTACTGAATGCTCAAGATTGGACCAATATTTTTGAAGACTATTTTGCTTTCCCAGAGTTTAGCTATTTCAGCGGAAACTCTCAGCTAGGAGCTTACAGGACTCACAATATTCTAGAGATAAGTAAAAGTATCATCAACACAAGTCTCATCAAAGACCTCAACTCTCTACTAGCTGCGGCTGCTATTAGCCTACTCATGGCACTACTGGGTATCAATATATTTAGTAGGTTAATAGGTCGCTCTAGTAGTCTTGGCTATAGCATCCAAGAACCTTTATTAGGAGCTGCTTTAAGTAGCTTCCTCATCTACTCTAGTTACCATTTACTTAAACTTTGTTTTGATGCCGCTTATTTCATAAATCAAGCCCTTGGTGAATTCAGTCAGGATAACGGTTTAGGAGAAATTATTAATCTGGATTTCATCAATCAAAGCTGGGAAAATTTAGCAAATCAAGTTGGCTATTTCCCTTCTATCGTTCTTAGCCTAGCTAATATGCTTGCTCAGTTTTTTGTCTACATATATATTGCAGGACTTTTATTGCAACTAATACTAGGTTTTATTATCGCTCCCGTCTGGGCTCTAGCTTACTCCTGCGATAAACTCAAAGGGTCAGCTCTGACCTCTTTTATATCTTGGCTCAAAGCCTTATTAACAGTGAATTTCGTCCCTGTAATTTACCTATCCTTCTCTCTCATCAACCAAGAACTCAAAGAATTAGACTTGGATATCCTCAATATATCTTTTTCTATAGCCTCTCTTTTACTACTGCCTTTGATATCCAAGCTCATCTTAGGTGAAGCCTCTGGAAACATCTTGGGCTCAGGCTTTTGGGGTTACGAGATGGCCCTTCAAAATATAGAAAGTAGCTATAATCAGCTCCGGGCAACGATCCAGCAAAAGCAAAGTGTTTAAG
>CAZASO010000034.1:0-6015 GCA_964487825.1 uncultured Gammaproteobacteria bacterium | reverse complement strand
TTAAGCTACAATGAAGACCAATGCGGGGACGGCATAGACTAAATCAAAGTCTTGAGGCTTTATTGTCTCTCAATATTTCACACTTACATGATGCTGCTAATTTTTTTGCACTACTCAAAAACCAGATAGACAACGGTGCAGAGCTAGCAGAAATCAAAAGATTTAGCAGAGGAGCTGCTTATCATTTTAGGTCTCTTTTTGAGGAATTAAAAAACAAACAAGAACTAATCTATGACTCAGATGCAAAAAATCTACACGATTATTATGCCAAAGAAATTATAGATCTTCGAGATCTTATTGAACTTGAGATTCTACAATTACAACATCACAAACGCATCTCACTCAAAGACCTCAGTGAGAAAACGGCTCTCATTGAAGGTCATTTCGGGCTACTAGCTAAAGTTCTCATCAATATCATAGAGAATGCTCTAAAATATTCTCAAGAACCAATAGAGATAGAACTCAAGGAATTAAGCAAAGCTTGGGAAATTAGAATTCTATCTAGAGGCAATAATATCCCTGAAAATATCAGCCAGAGACTAGGATCTACTTCTGGACACGGTCTTAGCGCTAGTGCTAATATTATGAGCTTTCATAAAGCCGAGTTAAATATATATAGTCTAAGAGAAGAAGGTTCTTGCATTAGTCTTAAATTCAAAAAAGCTAAAGCTTCAGAAACCAAGTTAGAAGAAAGTATAAAAAAAACAAAATGTAAACGAATAAACTACCTAGGAATAGTCGCCTTAGTTTTTTGCGCATTGCTAATCGGTCAATTGTATCGACAGTGGGACATACATCAAGCAAGTAAAACCAAACTAGTTAAAATCACAGCTAGTCAAAAAGCAGCCTACAAGCCCTACCTAATCAAACTCTCAAAAGAAAGTCTTGAAGGTAGGCTGGAACTAAAAGGTCCAATTCTTAGCTCTTATGCCATTCTCCTAGCCTTGCCTCATCATTCTCCAGCTTGGCAGCGAGAAGCAAAGCAACTCAATCAAAAACTTCAAGGAGCCTATGATCTTCAACTAGCTCTAGCTGAGAACTATTTCAAAGAAGGCTACTACTATAAAGCAGTCAGGGAGGGTCTTTGCGCTCTATCTACCTATCTTCGAGCAGAGAATCGAGAATTGGAAATCGCTAGAGCGATAGTGCTGGAGGCAGGGGTAGAGGGCTATCTAGCTAGTATCCATTATCCTCTCGATATTGACCTAAAGAAGTCATCAGGTTTCAAAGAAGCTAAGCCAAAAGCAGTCCCAGTCCCATATCAAGCAAACAAAGAAAGTATTGCGACTTTTGATGAACTCAACCAACTTATAGAAGAGCAGAGTCAGGATTTGGATTTGTAAACCCATGACCTGCAAGAGCTAAGCTTAGAACCTTGCCTTTGTACGGTTTATTTGATGTTCGCAAGTAAATCTAATATTCGTTGCAGAACCTCATCAACAGTCATATTATCGCTAGATATTTCAATTGCATCTTCCGCACATCTCAAAGGCGAGACTGCTCGCTCCGAGTCTCTCCGATCTCTAGCTTTGATATCTTCAATCAAAACATCTAAATCGATTTCTAAGCCTTGAGCCAAAAAATCTTTGAGCCTACGCCTGGCTCTAGTCTCAGCAGAAGCTGTCAAAAAAATCTTCAACTCTGCCTGAGGAAAAACCACAGTACCTATATCTCGCCCATCCATCACACAATTCACTCGTTGACCGAGTTTGCGCTGCTCTGCTACTAGATACTCCCTCACTAGAGGCATGGCTGCAACTTGAGCAACATTGCTACTCACTAGAGGGCTACGAATAGCTGAGCTGAGATCTCTAGTCCCATTAAAAACTTGCCCTGCTTTAAGTTGAATATCCAGTTTGCCCAAAATTTGAGATGCGATATCACTATCCTTATCTAAAAGTTCTAGATTCTGTGAATAATCTAAATCTGAGTATTTGGCTTCAAGAATTAATAAAGTCACGACTCGATACATAGCACCTGTATCTATATAGAGATAGGATAGCTTCTCTGCTAAGAGTTTAGCTATAGTACTTTTGCCACTAGCTGCGGGACCATCTATTGCAACAATCATAGTATGGGGATCTGGGGATGTATTTGCTGCAAACTGCTTTCTCTCTTGGCAAAATATCTATTGATTGCCGTTAAATAAGCATGAGCTGAAGCAAGAATAATATCAGTCTTAGCTGAATGTCCACTATAAATTTTATTGGTCTCATTGTCTTGAACCCTGATGATAACCTCACCCAAAGAATCAATACCTTCAGTTACAGATTTAACAGTAAACTCTATAAGAGTGCAGTTAGCTTTACTAAGGTCTCTAATACATTTGCAAATAGCATCTACTGGCCCAGTACCTAGGCTAGAACCCCGCAGGAGATTGGTTTTGTCTCTAAGATCTCTGAGGACAACACTAGCAGTAGGGAGCCCAGAACTACCACAAGCAACTTGGGCTTGAAGCAACTCAAAAGTCATATGGCTATCTGCACTAATAGACTGATCTGTCCCTAAACTAATCAGATCTCTATCATCTACTCGTTTTTTTTTGTCAGCTAATTGCTTAAATTTGTCATAAAGCTCAGTAAGCTTCACTTCACCAAGATCCACAAAACCTAATTGCTCTAATCTACTCTTCAAGGCATGTTTGCCCGAACGAGGACCCAAAGGTAGCTGAGTGCTCAGCAAACCAATTTCAGCTGGATCTATAATTTCATAGGTTTTTTGGAATTTAAGCACTCCGTCTTGATGTATACCTGATTCATGAGCAAAAGCATTGGAACCCACTATAGCTTTATTAGCTTGGACTTGGATACCAGTAATATTACTAACTAGCCGACTAGCACGCATAATCTGTTTAGTATCAATTGCTGTCTCAAAGCCAAGATCCTTACGGGTTTTCAGGATCATCACTATCTCTTCGAGACTAGCATTGCCAGCTCTCTCACCTATACCATTAATCGTGCACTCTACTTGACGAGCTCCATTAGAGATGGCTGCCAAACTATTAGCCACAGCTAAACCTAGGTCGTTATGGCAATGTACAGAAATAATCGCCTTATCTATATTAGGGACATTTTCTTTGATAGATCTGATCAAAGAAGCAAACTCGTCTGGAGTGGTGTAACCAACCGTATCTGGAATATTGATAATGCTAGCACCCGCATTAATAGTGGCTTCTATGATGCGGTACAAAAATTCTCTATCTGATCTACCAGCATCTTCTGGGGAGAATTCCACCTCATCTACTAGAGTCCTTGCATAAGAGACCATCGCCACAGCTCTTTCTAGGACTGCTTCTGGACGCATCTTAAGTTTATGCTCCATATGTATAGAAGAAGTCGCTATAAAAGTATGGAGTCTTTTGTGAGCTGCTGCCTCCAAAGCTCTCGCTGCAATCTCTATATCTTTCTCTAGGGCTCTAGCTAAAGCACAAATAGTTGGTCCTTTAATTTGACGAGCGATTTGATTGACTGATTCAAAATCACCCTCACTAGAAACAGGAAAGCCTGCTTCGATAATATCTACATTGAGCAAAGCTAATTGCCTAGCTATCTCAAGTTTTTCTTCGATATTCATACTAGCCCCCGGTGATTGCTCCCCATCTCTTAGGCTAGTATCAAATATATATACTCGTTGCTTTTCGCTCATAAAGTATATCTAATAATACAATAGTATAGTTGTTGCCCTTATTACCAAGTTTGTTCAAGGTCCTAAGCAAGAACCCTGTTCTAAGACAAGGGCCTTTCTTAACAATCTTAATTATTAGCATCTTAAGTAATTTTCAAAGCCCTGTCTTTGCAGCTCAAATACGAAAAATATTACTGGAAGGCAATCACTACCTCCAAGACAAGGAAATATTAGGGGTCATCAAATCTCAAGCTGGTACAACTTTCAATAAGGAACTTATACTAGAAGATCTTAAAAATATCTATAAACTTGCTTATTTTGATAGAAGTGGACTAGAAGTCAAACCCCTAGAAAACTCAGATGGCACTATAGATCTATACTTCAAACTCAAAGAAAATCCTCCTATCACGGATATAGAAATCTACGGCTGCCAAAAAGCAGAGGAAGTCAAAGCTTATGAGATTTTCAGTGAACTTGTTGGCAAACCAGAAAACATAAATTTATTAAGCCAAAAAATCCAAATCCTAGAAGCCAATTATCTCAAAGAAGCTTATATCCTAGCTAGGGTCAAAGACATAGATATAGACAGCAGAGGTAAGCTCAAAATATTTATAGATGAGGGACTCATCCAAAAAATCAGCTATAGCGGCAATAGTAGAACTAAGGTGAATTACCTCAATCACCTAGTCTCTAATAGCAAAGTCAACAGTGTCTATAACGAAAAAGCCTTCTTGAAAGATTTCAAGAAATTACAAAGTACTGGTTATTACTCCAATGTAAGCCGCATGCTAACCCCCTCAGAAGACTCCAACGGTTATATCTTGGAAATCACAGTCGAAGAAAAACGCAACACTAATATTGGTCTTGGTGGTGGCATCAACTCCAGTGCAGGACTTTTTGGAAATGTAAATCTCCAAATCGCAAATGTCCGGGGACAAGGTGAAAGCCTCTCAGTGAGTGGGCTTCTGGGCTCAGGCTATGGGGCCAATTCTGCCTTCAATAACACAAATCTATTTCGCCGAGGCAATCTAACTCAAGTAACAAGTCGCTATAGTGTGCCTTATTTTATGAATAGCGAAAATACAGTTAGTACTTTTGCTAGCTTTAGCCTTGGTCCCAATTATTTAGTGGATCTCTCAGACCAAACCTCTATGCAAGCAGGGCTCTCTGTCTCAAGAGCGATAGATGAATTCAATCGCATCAGTCTCTCATCTTCTTATAATTTTATAAATCTAGATCCCGCAGATTTGGATGCTGGGGATCGCAGTTACATAGATATCATCAGCTCTCGCATTGAAGATGAGTATTCTATGAGCCCAGCTGCAGCTAAAGCTCTCGCTAGAAAACTACGGAAAAGACAACTTGTAGATGGACAATATTTTTCATCCAAACTGAGTTATAGTCATAGCGACCTAGATTCAAGCAGTAAACCAAGAGACGGATGGCGCTCTAGGATTGGGATTGAACCAAATCTATCTTTTGGTGATATCAATAATTTCACCAAATTAGAAGCCTCTGTCTCCAAATATTCTAAATTACCCTTGAATAGTACTTTTGTGCTAAACGCTAGATCTGGTTTTGAACTTTTCGGAAGCATACCCCAATTCACACAATTTAGATTAGGTGGGGTCTCTGGTGTTAGAGGTTATAGACAATACTCAGATTTAGGCTTGGGCACTAAATTAGGAATCGCGAGTGCTGAGCTACGAAGCCCCCTCTACAATATAATCCCCTCTATTAAATCCAATAAATTTCTTAATAATATAGATTTTGCTCTCTTTGCTGATGCAGGTATAGTCGGGGGAGCCAGTGGTCTCAACTCTATAAGCCACAGACTGAATAGAGCTGCCTCTGTGGGTTTTGGGCTCAGAGTTAACCTGCCTTTGGTTGGGGCTTTACGAGTAGATTTGGGCTTCCCTCTCATAGAAGCTCTTACTCGTAATCCTAGTTTTATGCGCTTTAATTTTGGTGCAGCAGATCAGTATTAGTAGTGAAGCTTATGCTAGTATTAGTTGACTGTTATGCCTAATCAAGAAGAAATAAAAGCTCTAGAACAAGCCCAAGAAGAGGCTAGGCCAGAAGAAAGACTAGATCTCAGCGAAGAAGCTAGAGTTGCGTTTGCCTTATACCTAGATGTCATGAAAAATGGCAAAGTCACCAAAGAAGGAACTATTGTTCCTCAGCTCAATATACATAAACTATCTCGCATTGCAGAAGTTAGCCCCAAGCTAGTAGCCAAAAGTTTTGACAGACTCAGAGTTAAATCCTTCCTAGCAAATAACGAAGAAGGCAGCTTATATATACCAGACATACTTGCTTTTGAAGATTGGCTCAAGCAAGAAGGTGCTGCGATAGACTAACTGTTTTGGCTCGGCGCTTTTAGGCATTGCC
>CAZASO010000033.1:0-20042 GCA_964487825.1 uncultured Gammaproteobacteria bacterium | reverse complement strand
TAAGACGAACCCAACGAATATTCATCAGGTCTATTATTTGAGCAGAAATTATTTGTTTATTTGAATTTTTTTATAGAACCTAATCGGGCTAAATCTGATGCGATTACTCCTAAATAATCATAACCAGAAGACCTTGTGAGGGGTCCTCTTATAGGCTCAGTCCCAGTACTTTGCGCAGAATACCCATCTGGAGCCAAATTCTCCCCAGTATATCTATATTCCTCCCTCTTCCCCTCCCCAAAGAATCTTCCTGATCCGCCTTCAACTTTTATTTTCATAGGAAATATATTACCCGACCTCTCAATAATAAATCAAGCATCAAGTTGGAAGAAAAGATAAAGCTCGACAATTAGTCTATACAGCCAGTCCCAAAAGTAGAAGCACCAGCCACAAAAGCCTTACGCAATAAATCAAGATTACTAGGAGAGATTGCAGTAGGGTCCAAGGGGTTGACGGCTCCCGCCTTGGCATCACGAATAATCTTACTCATAACCACAGCAAGCCCCATGCGAGGAATGACAGCATCATTGCGGCGAGCTATCAGTAAATCTCTAGTCTCTGGGTCATGCACTAACAAATCCTCTAATCTCAAATTCTGAGTGTTGGGATAGCCCTTAATCTTGGCAACAAAAGTCCTTGCAGCCGCCTCTGCCTCTACAAGGCGCTTTATCAAAGGATCTTGGCTGACTTCATACCGAGGATCAGTCGCTTGCTGAATAATACTATGCGCAGCAGCATAGCAAGAAATATCCATAGTGAAGAGACCTTTTTCGAGAGAATCTATCATGTGCTTAAGCAGCAAATGCTCTTGACTAGAGTCATTGAGCTTATAAAATTGTTTGAGACTTGCGATAGTATCTTCATCTAGATCCGCAAAACCATAAAAAGAAACATGATTGCCCCCTAGTAAATTAAACATGGCAGCATAAGGTATGGCTCGAATATCAGCCAGTATAGTGAGTATCTCGGGCACTGGTAATTCTCTAGCAAAACGATCTAGGTCGAAATCATATTGCTCAAGTCGTTCTTTAATCTGGGAACCAGATCTACTAGTAGGCCTACTAGCTATATTAAAAAGATCTAAATAAATCAGTGGTGATTTGATTACATGCTGGAAATAGAGTCGTAGATTGATTTCTGAGCTACAAATATCATCTGACTCTGCATCCAAACCTAAAACATTATTACGCAAACTTGTACGCAGAACAGTAGAGAACTTGTCCATAGTGCTAGCAAAAGAAGGTTCTAAAGACAAGGAAGCGAAATATTGATCTGGCGCCTGCTTGCGTTTCAAGATGGATCGGGTGGCGTGTTCTAGTAAGCCTTGCAAAAATTCTTTGATGGCTCTGCGAGTACGAGGTGCTGAAGTAAACTGCTGAGAACCCCCGCCTTGTACAGTTCTTTCATAGGCTGGGCTAGATGCTAGTGGCTGAGTAAAGTTCACGGTATCTTTGAAATCTAAACCCCCACCTCTTTCTATAGGTTCACCCCAACCGTCAAAATTTACTAGGCGAATTTCTCTTGTCTTAGATTGAACCCATAGTTGTTTTTCTTCTGAAGTCATTCCTCGAAACATTTTTACAAAAGACACTAAAACCCGTTTAGCTAGTGGGTCTGGGAGTTTAGACATAGTGTCTAAATCACGATTATCATCAAAAACAAAAGCTGAAAGACAAGCATTAAAAGCGTGAACCACTAGACTATCTTGGGTTTTGGATTTGAACATCTCCCACTGAGCTGCGATAAAACCGTTTTGTTTGCCACTATCCGAAGGACCCCTCATCTTAATGAAGCGACCTCCCTGAGAGATCAAATACTGTCGCCAAGCCGGATTCAGCAAAGCATCTAAAGTACATTGATGGGAATTTTGAAGATCTGAAATGCGCTCTGTTAGAGGAACTATCTCTAATTTGGATGAGGGCAGAGTCCCATCAGAAGCAGGACTAAAAGCTCCTAAACATTTGGCTATCACAAGTACATTGAGCATGTCCTCAAAAGACCCATTCATACTGATGATCTGTCTTTGAATACCACCTAATTTAAAGAGCCGCAAGAGGTCTAGGCTTTGTTGCATCAAGATGATGTTTTTATGATTGCGATCTGCCACACTAATTTTCTGGGTCAAAGTAGCAATATGCTCATTAACTGTTTTGGTATCACTCAAAACGAAATTGGTTTTATCGCCTACAGCTCCTGATACTCCCAAGGAACTAAACATAGTCATAAGGCCAGCTAAGATGTGTGCTCCTTGCCGAGTATGTCCCTTGGCACCGAAGTCCCCAAAAACCCTAGCTTTTCTGATTAACGAATCTATCTCTTCTGTATACAGACCTTCTTTATTGGCTCTAATTAGCTCAAGCGGTTTTATTAATTGCTCTTGAACACTGAAGTCTGGCAAACGGTCTTGAGTACTCAATGCTTCGATAGCGTCCTTCAAAGGTCGTATAACCAGATACTCTAATAGAACTCTATATGCCTGATGCTTATTAGGAATCTCTGCTCCGTATTTAAATTTGATCTCGTCATAAGCTACTTTGAACTTAGGAGAACTAAAAATAGTCTTACTTGGTATCCCTTCTTCCTCAGAAAAATCATCACTAAGTCTGGACTGTAGCTCCTGTGCTGCTTTGAGATAAATATTCAAGAAAAATAATCGTTCTTGTTTTATAGATTTGAGATGCTCTTCTGCTGACACTTTAGGATTGCCATCTATATCTCTCGCTACCCAAGTAGCTATACCAAAAAACTCTGGGGCTAAGACAAAATCCGCTCCATATTTGCGTTTTAACGCGGACTCTAAACTCCCCAAAATATTAGGGATAATCTCTACTGCTTTGGTAATATTTGTCAAAAAATCGCGAGACTCATCAGAAGGCGTTAAAGACCTCTCATTGTAAGGTTTTGCGCGCACCATATGACTAATAGCAGTCTCAATTTTTTCAAGAGTCTCTGCTACTTCCGGAGATTCAGATTTAAACAAGTCCAGAAATGCCCTAAGATTTGGGATGCTTCCCAAAATACTCAGCAAATCGGTAATATGGCGCTGATAGTCTTTTTGTATTCCTGCGGTAGGGTGAGAAGTAAGAACAAGATTCGCTGAAAATTGCTCTTCTAAAAGTCTCTTCAAATCTTGCCGATTTAAGTCTCTAAAACCATTGATAATCTTGTTAGCGAAGCTGCTATCTGTCTCAATAGCAGCTTTTGAGACTATTTCAGCACTAGCGACACTGGATTGATTTAGCAAAAAATATGCTTCAAGCACCCATGCTAATTGAGATGGTCTTAATCCCTTCTCTAAAATATTTCGCAATGTCTCAAAATTGCGCCCATCAGAAATAGCTTCTCGTAAAGCTGTTATGATTTCTACAATCCCACGGGCATCTTGTTTAGCAAACTCCCTTCCTCTGCTATCATTTTGGCGCTCCTCGTTGGCTTTTTCTCGACTAGCAATTTGCCTACCGATAACCTCTGCTAAAAGGCTATACATTCTTCTGATCTCTTGAGGTATTGCCGACATAAAATTAATAGACTTCTTAGATTTTACTAACAGATCTATTATATGCGAGTCCTGATGAGGATTTGGGATATATTCTCTTATTGATATAATAAAGCTGTCGCCAAGCCTAGATTAGAGCTTCAATGGCCACTACTAATGAACAAAAAAACCTTAGTCCTAAAATTTGGTGGCAGCTCAGTAGCTGATCCTGAGTGTATTCGACGGATTAGCCGTATCGCTGTCAAAGAAGCAGCAAGTCATAAAGTCGTAGTGGTAGTCTCTGCTATGGGCAAAAGCACAGATTCTCTGATCCGTTTAGCTCAAGAGCTGACTAGTAATCCCAAAGGGCGTGAATTAGATATGCTACTAGCCACAGGTGAGCTAGTCAGCGCTTCTCTTGCTGCCATGGCCATCCAAGAACTAGATCAGCCTGCTGTTTCTATGGCTGGCTGGCAAGCTGGTTTTATCACAGAGAGCGCTCACAATAAAGCTCGTATCGCAGAAATCAAAACCGAACGCATAGTCGAGCATCTCAATCGCAACGAAATAGTGGTGGTGGCTGGCTTTCAAGGCTGCACTGAAGATGGCGAAGTTACCACTCTAGGACGAGGAGGTTCAGATACTTCTGCTGTAGCCTTAGCTGCAGCTCTAGAAGCCTGTCGCTGTGATATTTACACAGATGTAGATGGTGTATATTCTACTGACCCTCGCATAGTTCCTGAGGCTCGCAAACTAGACTACATCAGCTACGAAGAAATGTTAGAACTAGCTAGCCTAGGAGCCAAAGTCTTACATCTTAGATCTGTAGAGCTTGCCAAAAAATACAATGTAGATCTTCGTGTCCTCAGTAGCTTCAAAGGCTCTTATACAGATAGTGCGGATTTCGAAGGTCAGCATAGAGGAACACAGGTTATCAGTCTTAAAAGGATACAAGATATGGAATTAACACAAGCCGTTACTGGAGTGGCTTTGGACGACAAACAAGCCAAAGTAGCTATCTTAGGAGTACCTGATGTACCCGGCATAGCTGCTGAGATATTTTTGACTTTGGCCAAACACAATATTAGCGTGGACATGATCATCCAATCCGTAGCCCAAAACAATCTCAACGAGATCGCCTTCACCGTCAGCAAAGATAGTCTGAAAGATGCTGAAAGCGTCTGTCAGAGCATGCTTCCTCAACTCAAAGCCAAAGAAGTAGTCGTGGATCAGAACATAGCCAAAGTCTCAATAGTAGGCGCAGGTATGCTCAACCAGCCGGGTGTAGCTTCAACCATGTTCAAAGCTCTAGCCGATGCAGCCGTCAATATCCAAATGATCTCCACTAGTGAGATTAAGATTAGCTGTATGGTTAATATGTCTGATGCTCATAGAGCTGTCCAAGCCATTCATAAAGCTTTTGAGCTTGAAAAATCCAACGAAACTATTATTGTATAAATATGGAGAAACCTAATGAGCAACAAAGTTCTACAAAATCTCAACACCAAATATATAGAGTCAGTACTACCTCATCGTTATCCTTTCTTGATGTTAGACAGGATAGACGAGATAGTCTCAATGCAATCTGGTCGCGGCTACAAAAACATCAGCGTCAATGAACCCCAATTCCAAGGACATTTCCCCGGACTACCCATCATGCCCGGTGTTCTACAGGTAGAAGCCGCTGCCCAATTGGCTTGTATCGTGGTGCTTAGTGATCCTCTCTATAGTGATGGCTATCTCGGTGTCTTTACTGGCATGGATGATATTAGATTTAGACGCATGGTCATACCCGGCGACAAACTTGTCATCGAGGTCCAACTCACCAAATTTAGATATCCTTTCGGTAAATTTGCTTTTACTTGCAAAGTAGAAGACGAACTGTGTTCTTCAGGCAATATTTCTTTTGCTATGCAAAAAAAAGACGAGCTTTAACGGGTCCTTAAGAGCAGCGTACTTGTATCAAGCGTTTTAGTTCTTCTCTAAAAAATTTTTGCCAAGGCCAAATTTCTACAACACCCCTAGGGGTTTCTATCTTGCGGGATCTAGAATCTCGGCTCAAAACAATAGTCCTAAAACTAGGATACAAGTCCTGAAACCTAAACAGAGACTCTAAATCCTCTCTATCTACTTTTTCAGAGAGCTTGACTTCTATGGCTAGCTTCAAGTCTGCTACGATAAAATCCACCTCCTGATTTCCTTTACTTTTCCAATACTGTATTGGAATATCATAATCCGCACTATCCAATGCTGCTTTGAGTTCTAAAAAAATAAATTGCTCAAAGGATTTACCAGCTTCGGAGCCTTTAAGAATATTGATTTGCCTCTTGGCTAAATAATTAGCCAAACCTAAATCTGCAAAATAAAATTTAGGCATAGAGTTGATAACCTGTTCTCTCGTTGCATGATCACTATATGGATAGATCAAATGTCCTACCAAAGTATCCACCAGAATCTGATAGTATTCTTTAACAGTCTTAGAATCTATAGAACAATCACGGGCAATATTAGAATAATTAAGTGACTCTGAATTAGAAAAAGCTGCACTATCCAGAAAGCGAGAGAAGTTAGCCAAATTACGCACTAAGCCTTCTGCACGAATTTCTTCCTTCAAATAGTCTTGGACATAGGCTTTTAGGAATCTTCGGTATTGCTTTGATAAATAATGTTCTGGTATTAATCCTCGATTGAAAGCTTGTAATAAATCAAAATCTGCTATTTCTAAAAAACTCAAAGGTCTTAAATAATATGTCCAAGCCCTCCCTCCTAATAAATTTACGGCACTCGTTCTAAGTTTGCGAACACTAGAACCGCAAAGAATAAAATATGCAGTCGTATTTTCTATCAACCAATGTATCTCATCTAATAATGCAGGTATTTTCTGCACTTCATCTATAATGATGGGCTTTGATAAATCCTCTACTGATAGTTGCAGAATTTCTTCCCTCAAAAGACTTGGTCTAAAATTTAATCTGAAAAATAATTCTGTCTGCAATAAATCATAGTACCGAGAGTCAGGGAATTGGGCTTTGAGATATGTAGACTTCCCAGATTTTCTAATTCCAAATAAAAATGCTGTTTGCCTTAGAGGTAATTTCATGTTCAAGGCCCTTTTCAGGCTTACTAATTCGGAGTTCATTCCCAAATAGTAGCACTAATTCGGAAGAAGCTCCGAATTAGTTTACATAAAAGCTTACAACAACTAGGGTTTTGGGCTTTAATCTTTGAGTTTGGTAAAACGAGAGATATTGAGCAAGATCCCAGTAGCTATACACATGCTAATCAAACTACTACCACCTGAACTAATAAAAGGCAGGGGCATTCCTGTCACAGGAAACAAACCAGTAGCCACACAAATATTAATGATGATCTGAAGCGAAGTAGTCCCTACTAAACCAAAGCCCAACAATCTAGCAAATTCATCTGTCGCAGAATAAGCTATATCCAAAGCCCGAAAAATCCAAGCTGCTAATAAAGCTATAAGCACAGCTGCTCCCAGAAAACCAATCTCCTCACAAATCACAGAAAAAATAAAATCCGCATGTGGAATAGGTAGCGTCCCTAGCTTCTGCAGAGAAGCCCCGTAACCCTGTCCCCATAAGCCTCCTGCGCCTATCGCATGTTGAGACTGGATCAGATTATAACCAGAACCCAAGGGGTCTGAATAAGGATTTAACCAAAACTCTATTCTTTGCATTTGATAAGGGGTACTTAAAATATGCTGAACCCCGACATAAACTGCTCCAGCAATAACAATCAAAAACACAAAAAGATTAAGACCAGCAGCATAAACTACTACAGGTAAACTACTAGCAATGATAATGGTAGTACCCAAATCTGGTTGCTTGAGAACCAAAACAGAAGTTATAGCAACCAAAGCTAAAGCCAAGATACGGTTTTTATGTTCATACAAAGCTTTGGCCAAAACCACTACTGATGCGACTTTAGCAAATTCTGAGGGTTGAAGTTGAAAAAATCCACAAGAAATCCAACGCCTAGAACCTCCCGTAACAATGCCTATCTGCGGTATCGCGGTCAGTATCAATAAAACTATCACCGCTGCCATCACATACCAAGCAAACTTAGTACGCCACCAACGATAATGCAAAGTAGCAATCCCCATAAGGGTTGGCACAGCCATTAACACCACAAAACCATGTTTGACTATCATATTCCAAGGACTGCCCGTATAGCGCATGGACTCAAAAGCAGAGGCACTTGCAACAAAAGCTAAACCTAAGAGAAGCAAAGCTAAGCTTATCTGAAAGAAAAATCTATCTGAGCTATGAAGACCCTGCTGCACTAAGGATTATGATACAGCAAGTTTTCTAACTATAGTTTTGTATTGTTCGCCTCTATCTTCATAGTTCAAGAACATATCAAAACTAGAAGTCGCTGGACTAAACAAGACTGGCAAAGACTCTGGAAAGCCCCAAGCCATTTGCACTGCCGACTCTAGATCTCTAGCTTTATAAACATGGGGATGCCCTCTCTCTAGAAGAGCCTCGTAGAGCTGCTCCTGTATCTCACCTATGCAAATCACCCTAATAGCTCTTCTTAATAGGACTTCTATCAAAAGCCCCATATCTAGTTTTTTGTCTTTGCCGCCTACTATAGCGATACTCTGATCAAAAGACCTAAAAGCTTTATCAGAAGATTCTGGGTTAGTCGCTTTACTATCATTATAAAAAGTTTTACCCTTGCTACTCAAAACATATTCCATGCGATGAGCTACCGCTTGAAAAGATTTGATCCTCTCTACAATGCGCTCACAAGATACATTAACTGCATCAGCAAGAAGCATCGCAGCAAGAATATTAGAATAGTTATGAGTACCGACTAAATTTTGTTCTTGGGTCCTGAGCTTAAGATCTTTCAACGAATACAAGCAAAGCTCATCTCCTCTCAAACAAGCTCTGTGACTATATTTGAGCTTGGATAAATCTTCCAAAATAGAAAAATATCTCAGATGTCCCTGAGCCCAAGTTTCTCCGTAACGAAGAGCTAATCTAAATCCAAATTCTCTAGTATAACTATCATCATAATTAAGCACTATCGCAGTCTCTAGATTCTGCTCTAAAGTTTTCCAAAATAATTTTTCTTTGGCTTCTATATATTCCTGAGGACTACTATGCCAATCTTGATGATCTGGACTTAAATTCAAATGGGCTAAAGCCTTCGCTGTCTTTTTGAAATCCAGCTTGGAATAAAATATCTGGAAAGAACTCAACTCTAAAGCCAAACACTCTTCCTGAGTGGCTTTCGGCTTATAATCCATCAAAGGCTTGCCGATATTACCAAGGGGCTCTGTCCCGAATATATGCGCAACTAAACTCGTAGTGGTAGTTTTACCATTAGTACCAGTAATCGCAACATAGTTAGTATCGATAGACTGAATAAATAAATCTAGATCCGTGATGATACTCTTAGTTGCTAGTAACTGCATCATAGGAGAACTAGGAGGAATACCCGGGCTAGTTAAGACTAGATCTACATCTCGCAAAAAATCTTTAGTCACCCAAAGATCTTCTTGGTTCCTAAATTGAAATATCACTCCCTCTGCTTCAAACCCTGCAATCAAAGCTGGCTCATAAGCTTCTCTCGGCTTAAACTCCGAAACTTTAAACTCAGAGATTTTCGCTACAAGGCTGTCTCCATCTGCTATTTGAGATTTTCTCTCTGCTAGTAAATATCTCAGTGCAGAAATTGTGCTTTTGGCTAGACCTAGGAGGAGGAGCTTCATTAATAAAACTCTATACACAAAATCGATAAATAAAATTATTCTTTCTTGAATTCGTATTATCTATTAACATATCCTCAAGATAAATTTTATTACATAATCGCAAAAACTCTTGCTCATATTTTCTTGCTTGTGATAAGCTGTGATTTATGTCAATTGCTTTATTCGATGATCTGCGCAATCGTTTACCTTCATTGCTTTATCCCGTTTTTGACCACCTTCAAACTTCTCTAAAAGAGCAAAATCCCGGTGATCAGGGATTACATAATGCTGCACACATCATGCGCTCTATAGGAGAGTATGAAGCGATATCAGATGCCGCAGTTACACACAAACCCCCTCTGCGAACTATGACAATGATTGAGATGCTTGCTGATTTGGGGAAATTTGCAGATGAACTATCACCCCTTAATCGACGAAAATTACTACAAACTGCCTCCATACGATTGCCTGAGGATGGTAGGCCATCTAACAGAGTTCCATCACAAACCTTAATATCCGCCCTTCAAGGAAAAAATAAGTATGGAAAATTAATCTTAGAAGCTCTGCGTGGAAGGGTTGAAGGTAAACATGCTGAAAAACCTTTGCTTAACCCACAACTTAACCCTTCGCAAATTCGCAGAATTTTCACAGATAATCCAAGCTTACTAGGATTTTTTCATGAACTCCCCGGAATCAGTTTCTTAATAGATACTCATCAAGCTCGGCAGATCTCTGATGACGAATTTAAAGAGGTTTTCTTAGGCATCTTGTTTCATAATGGACCAGAAGCTGGTTATTGGGAAAAATTCACAAAAATCTGCAGTCCAGTTGCAAAAAATACTTCTCTGATCGAGGGTACTATCTTTGAAAATCCTGAGACAGGTGATCTCAGATATGGCAACCCTCTCTCAGCAGCAGGTGTTCTACATACTATCGTAGACCGCTTTGATCAGGCTACTTCTGGAATTGTTAAAATTGCCTGTGAGTGTGCTAGTTTCATGTCATTAAAAGACATTTATCATGAGCTTTTGCAAAATAATCAAGCAGGCACTGTAGAACAACTAAGAAAACTTTTTGCTTGGTTTACTTCAAATAAATTTAAAACGATCCTAGCTAATGACTTCAAACGAAAAATACCAGACGGC
This sequence comes from uncultured Gammaproteobacteria bacterium, assembly GCA_964487825.1. Classification (GTDB taxonomy): domain Bacteria; phylum Cyanobacteriota; class Vampirovibrionia; order LMEP-6097; family LMEP-6097; genus CAZASO01. The sequence continues at coordinate 9,700 of CAZASO010000033.1, read as the reverse complement.
TTGAGCGAAGAAGCCAAAACGCAGCGCCTAAATATTTTTGTTAATAGTTTTATCGATTTTACTACTAGATTAACTAATGGTGCCATAAAAATTATTCAAGACTTCTCGTCCCATATCGATCAAAGAATTTCCCTAGAAGAAATACGAGATCATGGCTCTAATACTGTACGAGGTACTCGTTTAATTTTCAATCAACCTGATGGGTCTAGAGAAGTCTTGGAAGAAAATAGCAGTGATGGTCAAAAAACACATTACCATTATCTCTTGCAAGACCTAAGACATACTGGGTCTACATTTGTTGTCAATAAAGTTGGTCCCTTCTTATCTCAACTTTGTGGCGCTTTAGAATCTGTAAGAAGTGGAGCAAGCCTGCACACACAAAAAACTCGACATATAGAAGCACCGAACCCGGCTGATGATCCCAAAAAAAGTTTACCAATAGAAGAACAACCCCAAATGATTCCCGCTGGGATTCCAAATGACCTTGTCGAAAATCTCTCTAAGTAGAGGTATACCTCGTCCGCCTTCATCTTCAAAACGCACTTCATCTATAAAAGTATTACTGTAGATGGGCCAGTTGAAACCGGGACCGGGGTCTATAATAGAGATCTTAAAACCAGTTTTGGAAACCATATAACCCAGTCTAATAGAGCCATAGGGGTTTTTATGAAGACCATAGCGCACAGCATTGGTGAGAGCTTCTGTGAGACCCAGTCTGAGACTGAGAGCCCTATCACTAGGCATTCCAGCGGCCAAAGCTTCTTGGACTATCTTTGCAATAAACTCATTACAGATTTGAGCGTCTTCTACTCGAACTTCGACTATGGGACAGTGTTTTTGTTCTATGCAAATCATCAACCTATCATCTGTGAGAGGCACGGCCCCGCTCATTTCATTGAGATATTGGTTAAGTTCATAAGTGATTTCTTTAACTTCTTTATGCTTTAGTTGCTCCAAAGCCTTTTGCACCCAGTCTTTGGGGACAAATTCTCCACCGGGCATTTTTTGATCCATAATGCCATCTGTGAACAGTAACATTTTGTCACCTTCTTTGAAACTAATCACTCTGCATTCATAAGACTCTTCAAGTTCTTTAGGATCTAGAAGACCCAAGGGAACACCAGCATCCTTGTCTTCATCTAGAAGACTCACAAAAGCAAACTCTTTATCGATCACATAAGGGTTCAAATGCCCACCATTAGAGTATCTTAGCTCTTGACTATTAAGATCGAAAATCCCATACCATGCTGTCGCATAAAAATCTGAGCTTTCATTTTGATACAAAATAGAACGACAAAGGAAATTAATAAGTTTGTCAGGATACCAAGCCAAAGAAGAGTTACGCACTGCTGAATTAAACTCTCCGAGTAAATATCCCGTAAGCAAAGCTGCTGCTGGACCTTTACCAGAAACATCACCTATAAGCACACCGATATGATGGGGTGATAGTTCTGCGACAGAATAAAAATCCCCAGAAACATTGCTATGAGCTTTATAGAAGACAGATGTCTCTAGTTCAGCTTCAAATACATCTCCTCCGATCAGCGAGGTCTGCACTCTAGCTGCTTGTTTAAGTTCCCTAGATAGTTTGTCTTGGTAAGAATCTAACTTCTCGTACATCTTAGACTGAGTCATGGCTACTATCACCTGACTAGCCACAGACTCTAGGAATTTAATCTCATCTTCAGTCCAGATGCGCTCTTCACAGCTATGTAAAACTATCCAGCCTTGTAAAATATTCTGGAAATACAAAGGTGTTGCCAACACTGACATCGCGCCAGTAGCAGTCAGAGACTGCCTTTCAGCTGGACTCAACTTGGCTAATAATTCCTCATTACTTAAGTCTGTAACAGCAATAGTATGAGAACTATCTGGGCTCAGCTTATCCACGATAAGACTATCAGTCCCAGCTGAGATACTTGCAACATCTCTAGCACAATATTCTTCGCTGATATGCCCATCAAAAAACAGAAAACACCTAGAAGCCGCAAGAGCAATCCCCAACTCGTTTACAGTGCGAGCTAATATTTCTTCTAGATTGAGGCTACCTCGTATCTGTGTAGTGAGGCGACTAAATAACTCTGCGTGGTCTTTGCGTTCTTTGGTTTTTTTGTAGAGCCTTGCTTTCTCTATAGCAGTAGTAAGCGGTACGGCTGTTGCTTCCAGCAGATCTAATTCTCTTTCATTCCAGACCCTCTCGCGCCCACACTGCTGCAAATACAAAAGACCTATGACTTCATCATGAAGCAGCAAGGGTAAAGCCAAGAAAGAACCAACATCTTCCGTAAAACTATCTCTATGAACGGGATTGATCTCTTTTTCTTGGAATAATCGTTTTAATTCTATAGCTTTTTTAATGTAATACTGTTTCTTAACAGCTTGGGGAGACTGTTTGAGACCACAGTGATCTCTACGATAATTTCTTTGACAGAACTCACTAACAGTTAAACCTTGAGGATCAAACAAAATTATGCCGCAACGACTAACTTTGAGATATTGCCCCATCTCAAAAGTAGATGCTGAGAGCGTTCCCTCTAGATCAAAAGAACTATTGATTCTTTCTATCCAACGATTTAATAATTTTTCTTTTTCTGCTTTAGCCAAAGCAACTTGTCTTTCTTGGACCAAAGCTAAAGTCGTATTCTGTAAATTTGAAGCTAGCTCCTCTGTCTCAGCAATAGTCTGCTTCATGATAGTAGCCTTCTCTTCGTTAGAGCTTCTTTCTTCAGAGAGTTTGGCTTCTAACTCTTTGACCCTAGCTTCTAATTCCTGTATTTGTTTAGAATCGGTTTTACTATCTTGCACAATTAAGCACTTTTAGATGTGATTTTGGTGAGTTGATGTAATCTAGCTATTCTAAGAAGACTGCGCACATCTTCTAGTACATTATTGAACTCTAATTCAGCGCCTATAATCTTACATTCCTTCCAAAGCCTTACGAAGGCTCCCATGCCTGCGCTGTCAAGAAAACTAAGATGCGAACAATCTACTTTAACCTTGGACTGTTCTTTTAGATAAGGTAGAATGGTTTCTTTGAACTGCTCAGCTTCACTGTAAACAAGTTGGCCCGAAACACGAATCTCCAAAGAATCATTGTTAGAATCATTTATCTCCAATCTGAGCATTTAATAATAATCTCCTAAAAATGTCCCAATCCCTATATACCCAAATTGCTCTAGTCAAAAACCCCTATGAAGTAGTCTTTAATCTTGAGCCGGGGATCTCGGATGGACTAATTAGTCATTACCAAAGTCCTAGTCAGAATTATCCTAGGGCTCGCATTATCCTCCCCGGTTTTATCAATCTCCATGCCCATCTAGCTTATGGGCCTAGTCAAGAGTCTCGCTCCAATAATAGTTTTAGTGATATCTTCGACTGGCTCTATCAACTAGTAGAAGAACAGTTTGCAGTCCCAGAAGAAACTCTAATCGAGCAGCATATCCAACATGCTAGGCAAGCTCTCGCTAGTGGCACTACTTATCTGGTAGACAATAGCCGCTGTCCTAGTATTAGCCTCAAAGCCTTTCAAGCAACGGGTTTGAGGGGGCTTATTGGTCTAGAGATTTTTGCTTCGGATAGCTCTAAAGCTCAAGAAATTTTTGATCTCAAGATGAGAGAACTAGAAACCCTAAGCTCTATAAATCAAGATTTAGTAGAGTTTTGTCTAGCACCACATGCTACTTACAATGTCAGTCCTGAGTTATTAAAGCTGCTGATAACTTGGGCTCAAAAGCTCTCAGAGAGCCCTAGACAGAGGCTAGTCCCCAAAGTCCTCTTACATGCTGCTGAAAGCGAAAGTGAAGAAGCTTGGTTCAAAGATCATAATTCAGCTCTAGCTCAGAATGCTCGCAAACTCTGGCATAAAATGTCCAGCTTAGAGGCTAAACTCAAATATTGGCGCTCCTATCCTAGCTCCATAGAGATGCTAGCCCAGAACCAAGTCCTAGACAAGGTTTTACTGCTCACCCACCTCTGCTGCGCTTCTGATGAGGATCTTAGGCTCATAGCCAAGGCTGGGGCTGGGGCTGTTAGCTGTCCTCGCAGCAATAAATGGCTGCGCAACCCAGTGGCTCGCAGAGAGCTGTGGACAGAACTTGGTATAGAGTGGGGACTCGGCACAGATAGTCTAGCCTCCAACCACGATCTAGATCTAAGACAAGAAGTCCAAAGCCTCACCGCTCTCAATAGCGCTCAGAAACTGGATTTGCTGACTCGCAAAGCTGCTAAACTTTTGGGCAAAGACAAAACTCTGGGAAGCCTAGAGTTAGCTAAAGCTGGAGACTATATAGTCTTAGAGTTAGAAAAAAACGACATAGACCTCAGTAACTGTGATCCTTTGGATCTCATCTTCGATACAGAGCTAACTAAGGTCACAGAGTGCTATGTCGCGGGGAAGCAACTCGTGTTGCCCGCAAATGATGTCCTAGCATCTAAGCTAAAATCATAGAAATGTTTGCTGCTGTTTTTGATAAATCTGCCGAAGGTCTGCTGAAGGTTATAGAAATGCCAAAGCCCCAACTAAGACAAGACAATGCAATTGTTAAAGTTCTAGCTGTTGGAGTTTGTGGTTCGGATTTACTAAAGCTAGACAGGGACTTGGTTCCAGAAGGAACAGTGCTAGGTCATGAGATGGTGGGCTCCATAGCAGAGATCTCTCCTGAGCTAGCTCAGAGATATGATCTCCATGTCGGAGATAGGATAGTTAGCTCTCATCATGTACCTTGCAAGCAATGTGTGTATTGTCTTCGCGGGCAAGAAAGTCTCTGCGAGCAATTCAAAACCACTAATTTTAAGCCGGGTGCTTTTGCTGAGTTTCTAGAACTTAGTGAGGGGCATCTCCAGCATACTGTGCGCAAAATACCAGACCAGCTCTCCAATCTAGAAGCCAGTTTCGTTGAGCCTTTGGCTTGTTGTCTCAAAGCCATTCGACGAGCGGGTCTTAGCGAACAACACAGAAATTTTGCAAGACAACCTCTTTCAACACAGCTTATTATTGGCTTAGGTTCCATGGGCTTACTCTTAGGCCAAGCCCTCAAACAGCTCTCACCAAGCAGCCTTGTGCATGGCATAGATCTCCTAGAGCCTCGCGTCAAACTCGCTCTGGATCTGGGTTTCGACCTAGCTTCTTCTAAGCTTGCTGATGACGCCCTCTATGATTATATTTTTTTAGCAGCAGGTGCTAGTGCTAGTATCCCTCTAGCTATGCAACACGCTAGAGCAGGAGCGACTATAGTAGTTTTCTCTAGCTCCAAAGAAACTAGTTCCTTCGACAATAATCAAATTTACTATCGTGAGTTAACTATCACCAGTAGTTATTCTCCCAACTTAGAGGATTTGGATCTCAGCCTAGAATTATTAAGTAAATCTAGAGTTAAAGTGCGAGAGCTGATCAGTCGCACTAGTAAACTTCACGACTTAGGAGCCTGCCTCAAAGCCGCTCAGCAAGAGCAAGCCATCAAAGTTTGTTTAGAGTTCTAAATCTGCGCCTGATATAATTAACTAGCTGCTAGATTGCAAGCCAATTCAAATATGCGCGACAAAGAATTTTTGATGATACCCGGACCAACTCCAGTACCTGAGTCGGTTTTACAGGCTTTAGCTAAACACCCCATAGGACATCGTTCCAAAGAATTTTCACGGATTTTCATGTCTGCCACCGAGAAACTACAATGGATAGCCCAGACCAAGAATGATGTTTTTATTTACACAGCTAGCGGTACAGGAGCTATGGAGGCTGCTATCTCCAACAGCATTAATGCTGGCGATAAAGTCCTATCTCTAGTCATAGGTGTCTTTGGTCAACGCTTCGCAGATATCGCTCAGACTTATGGTGCTGATCTAGAAATCATGAAAGCCGAAGCCGGCTCAGCGATTGATCCTGAGGCTTTGAGAACTAGGCTAGCCCAAGACACTAACAAAAACATTCGTGCTGTTACTCTCACTCACTCTGAGACTTCCACTGGTACTGCTAATGATCTTCAAACTCTCTCCAAGATAGTCAAAGACCACGGGGCTCTACTCATAGTAGATGCCATAACCAGTCTTGGTTGCATGAATATAGAGATGGATAACTGGGGTATAGATATCCTAATTTCTGGCTCCCAAAAAGGGTTTATGATCCCGCCGGGTCTTGCTTTTATTTATGTCTCCCCTCTAGCTTACGAATACAAATCGCGCTGCAAATCCCCTAGTTATTATTTCTGCTGGAAGCAAGCCCGCAAGGCGCTTGCAGACCAAACTACTCCTTGGACCCCCAATGTCTCACACATAGTAGCTCTAGAACTTGCTTTGACTATGATGCAAGAAGAAGGTCTTCAAAATATTTTTGCTAGACATAGCAGACTTAGAGACTCTCTCAGGAGGGCTGCTAAGGCTCTCGGGCTTCGTTTGCTTGCAGAAGACAGCAATGCCTCTGCGGCTATTACAGCCATCTATCCGCCAGCAGGGATCTCTGTGGCAGACATTCGAGCCTGCTTCAAAAAAGACTGGCAGATTACAGTAGCCAATGGTCAAAAAGAACTCCAAGACAAAATTTTCCGCATGGGGCATCTTGGTTTTGTTTGTGATAGAGATATCGCTGCAGGTATCGTCGCACTAGAAGCCGTACTCTTCAAGCTAGGACACTCATTTAGACTGGGTTCTGGGACAGAAGCTCTGCTAAACGCAAGCCCAGCTCTTCACTAGGCTCTCCTACGATACTAGCTCTCTGAACTTCTTGCTTCAGATCCAAACTAAAAATCCCTGCCATCAGACAAATCTCACTAGAGTCTCGCTCTTCAGCATAAATACCCACAGGACTAGAACAGCCCCCACCAAGCGCTCTCAGGAAAGCTCTTTCAGCTTGAATGATACGCGCATCTCTATGCGAATTAATCTGACTTAATATAGTCCGCAACCAAACTGCTTTGGGGCTATCTGTCTTAATCTCTACAGCTAAAGCCCCTTGACCTACAGCAGGTAGAACTTCCCTAGGATCTAAGTAGGCTGAAATCCTCTCTGTAAGCCCTTGTCGTTTAAGTCCTGCGGCTGCAAGCACGATAGCATCCAAATCTGGATTAGCATCTAATTTCTGAAATCTAGTCGCAAGATTACCTCTTATATCCACAAACTTAAGCTGCGGATAAAGCCTCTGCAACTGTCCTATACGCCTAGGGCTAGAAGTCCCAAGGGTTCTTAGCTCCTGCAACCCTCTCCCTGAGGCTCTTTGAGCTAGACACACTACATCTCTGATATCTTCTCTTGCAGAAGTACAAGCTATCTCCAAACCCTCAGGCAAAGTCGTTGGTAAATCCTTCATACTATGCACAGCTATATCTATAGTCTCATCCAAAAGAGACTTTTCTAGTTCTTTGCTAAAAAGTCCTTTGAGATCCGCATTGGGATTGCTTTTGAAGATTTCGTATAAAGGTTGATCCAATATCAGATCGCCTTGAGATTTGATCTTAGAAAATTCTATATTAAGCTCAGGATAGAATTTCAGTAAATTAGCCGCTATATATTCAGACTGGATAATAGCCAAGCGACTATCTCTAGTACCTATGATTAAAGTTGACCCTGCTGCTAACATGAGCCTAACTGCAAATCAAAGTTCCTACATCCAGCCCGCAGACTATATCCCTAACAGCGCCGGGTCTTGCAAAATCAAAAACCGCTATAGGAATATCGTTTTCTTTACAGAGAGCTACTGCCGCGGTATCCATGATCTTGAGGTCTTTGTTGATGACATCAACATGACTAAGCTGATTAAATTTGGTAGCTAGTTTGTTTTTGTTGGGGTCCGAATCATAAACACCATCTACACCATTTTTGGCCATCAAAAGCAAAGCACAATTCATCTCTGAAGCCCTCAACGAAGCAGCCGTATCAGTAGTAAAGAAAGGATTACCCGTACCACCAGCAAAAATTACAACTCGCCCTTTCTCAAGATGGCGCATAGCTCTGCGACGAATATAAGGTTCTGCTATCTCATGCATGCTAATAGCAGATTGGACTCTAGTCGCTATACCCCGCTTTTCAAGCACTCCTTGGAGCACTATAGAATTCATAATGGTAGCTAGCATACCTACATAATCAGCAGCTGCTCTATCCATACCAAGTTCGGCAGACTTCTGAAGACCGCGGAATATATTGCCACCGCCAACAACTACACAAACCTGTACTCCCATACGGGATACCAAAGAGATCTCTTCTGCGATACGATCTACTATCTCTGGTGAAATCCCAAGGCCGCCTTCTCCTACGAGAGCTTCCCCGCTTAATTTCAATAAAACTCGCCTATACTTTATATCCAAACTAGCTCTATTATAAGCCCAAGTCCATTAGACATGACTCAAATAGCCTTCCAGCTTCTCATATTTGCCGGGTTCCCGGAGTTTTTTCATGGCTTTGAATTCTATCTGCCTAACTCTCTCACGAGTGATATTAAAAATCTTACCGACTTGCTCCAAAGTGCGAGTCTGACCGTCTTCTAGCCCATAGCGAAGTTTGAGGACTTCGGCTTCACGAGGCAAAAGATCTACTAATAGCTCTCTGATATGTTCTCTAAGCATACGCTCAGTACTACTCACATCTGGCTGACAGCGAGGCTCATCAGCAATAAACTCAGACAGAGAACTGTCTTCGTCTTTGCCTAGGGGGGTCTCTAGAGATACTGGGGTTTTGTTGGCATTCATGATCTCTTTGAGTTTTTTCATGCTAACACCCATAGCCCATGCTAACTCAGTGTCCGTCGGTTTACGAGTCAGTTCCTGAGATAATTGACGGGTGATTTTTTTGTAGCGGTTAATGGTCTCAACCATATGCACTGGAACCCGGATAGTACGGGATTTGTCAGCTAGGCTGCGAGTAATACCTTGGCGTATCCACCAAGTAGCATAAGTACTGAACTTATAACCTTTCTCGTGGTCGAACTTCTCAGCGGCTCTAATAAGACCGAGATTACCTTCTTGTATAAGATCCAAGAAAGGTAGACCTCTATTGAGATATTTTTTGGCAATGCTGACTACCAGTCGTAGATTGGCTTGCACGAGTTTGCGTTTAGCAACATCACCGGGTTTACCACCTTTGACTATAAGACGAGCTAGTTTGATTTCTTCTTGGGCAGTAAGTAAAGGTATGCGGCCTATCTCTTTGAGGTAGAGTTTGATAGAATCTTCGGCTCCATCAGAACGAGTGGAATAGTAGCGAGTCTCTGGTTCTTCCGCTAGCTCTGTACTAGGACTAAGTTCTTCTTCATCAACAACTACTACAGCAACCTCTGAAAGTATCTCCACCGTGGCTTCTTCCTCTTCTTCTTCGACCAAAAGCACTGCGCTTTCTTCTACTACTGTTTCGTTTCTTGACATTTTGAAAATCCTCTTTGTTATCGCCTATGACTTACCCTGTTGAAATTTGTTCCCGAAAAAAATTTCGATAGCTACAACTATAAGCGATTCGGGCCCAAAGACCAAGTTAATTTTTTTTAAGTCCCAACAGTCCAAGAATTAATATACTCAAGCATCTCTTGTGAAAGTTGATCTATGCCAATACCCATGGCCTGAAGTTTGAGTCTCGCGATCTCTATATCTAAGTCCGCAGGCAGAGTGTGGATGCGCTTTTCAAGCTTTCCTTGATTTTGAATGAGATACTCGACAGCAAAAGCTTGATTAGCAAATCTCATATCCATAACCGCAGCTGGGTGTCCTTCTGCCGCAGCTAAATT